>NZ_LFKW01000009.1:0-21961 GCF_001040865.1 Cellulomonas sp. A375-1
AGGACCACCGCGGCCGCCGACGACGTGATCGCGCGCGGCGGCTGCGCGACTCGCGGCGTGCGGGGTGCGCGACGGGTCGCGACGACGTCGCCGCGCGGGTCGGCGGTGAACACGCGTCGGCCGGGCTCGACGAGCGAGCGCAGGTGGTCGACCTGTCGTTCGAGCCGGTCGACCTGCATCTCGAGCTCGAGGATCCGCTTGATCCCGGCGAGGTTGATGCCCTCGTCCTGCGACAGCCGCTGCACGGCGCGCAGCGTCACGACGTCGCGCATCGAATAGCGGCGTCCCCGCCCGGCGGTCCGGCGCGGCGAGACGAGCCCGAGCCGGTCGTACTGGCGCAGGGTCTGCGGGTGCATGCCCGCGAGCTCGGCGGCGCGCGAGATCACGAAGATCGGCGTGTCCTCGTTCATCGCACCCCCTCGCGTCGCGCGCCGCCCCCGCCTCGACCGAGTCCGACGACCAGCTGGGTCGTCACCGGCGCGCCTGGTCCATGAGGGACGCGCGGACGTCCTCACCGCTCGTCGCGATGCCGAACGCCTGGACCGCCTCGCGCGCCGCCTCCGACAGTCGCTGCGGCACGACGACCTGGACGGACACCATCAGGTCGCCCGCGTCCTTCGCGTCCTTGCCCGGCACGCCGCGCCCCTTGACGCGCAGCGTGCGGCCGGACGGGGTGCCCGCGGGCACCTTGACCCGGACCGTGTCGCCACTGAGGGTCGGCACGTCGACCGTGGCTCCTAGCGCGGCCTCGTCGAACGCGATCGGGACCGTGATCTTCAGGTTGCGACCGTCGAGCGAGAACACCGGGTGCGGCTTGACGTGCACCGTGACGACGAGGTCGCCCGCGGGTGCACCCGGCTCGCCCGGGCGGCCCTTGCCGCGCAGGCGGATCTTCTGCCCGTCGCGCACGCCGGCCGGGATCCGCGCGTTGACCGTGCGGTTCTCGACCTGCAGCGAGACGGTCGAGCCCTCGACGGCCTGCCGGAACGGCAGCTCGACCGCCGCGGCCAGGTCGACGCCCGGCTGCGGGCCCCGCTGGAACCCGCCGCCGAACATCCCGCCGAGGATGTCCTCGAAGCCGCCCGCCCCGCCCTGCGAGTACCGGACGCGGGTGTTGCCCCCGCCCGGCGCCCCGGCGCCGAACATGCCGCCGAGGATGTCCTCGAAACCGCCGGCGCCCCGACCGCCCGACGTGAACCGGGCACCGCCGGTCATCGCGCGGATCTGGTCGTACTGCTGGCGCTGCTCGGCGTCCGAGAGCACCGAGTAGGCCTCGCCGATGTCCTTGAACTGCGCCTCGGCCTTCGCGTCACCCGGGTTGTGGTCCGGGTGCTTCTCGCGCGCGAGCTTGCGGTAGGCCTTCTTGATGGTCGCCGCGTCGGCGTCCTTGGGGACGCCGAGAACCGCGTAGAAGTCCTTCTCCAACCAGTCCTGCCCGGTCACGGCGCCTCCTTCCTGCTCGTCGTCCTCGTCCTCGTCACCCCTCCGGGTCCACGACCGCGACCCGCGTCGCGCGCAGGATCCGGTCCTTCGTGCGGTAGCCCGGCTGCAGCACCATCTGCACGGTCGACGTGGTCACGTCGGCCGAGTGCGAGTGCATGAGCGCCTCGTGGATCGCGGGGTCGAACTCGTCGCCCGCGGCCCCGTAGCGCTCGACCCCGAACCGGCCGAGCGTCGTCTCGAGCTTCTCCGCGATCGACGCGAACGGACCCTCGGCGAGGTCGCCGTGCTGGCGGGCCAGCTCGATGTCGTCGAGCACCGGGATGAGCGCCTCGGCGACCGCGGCGACGCCACGGTCGTGCGCCGCGAGCGCGTCGGCCTTCGAGCGCTTCACGTACGCCGAGTACTGCTGCTCGAGGTTGTAGTACGCCGCGTTGGCGCGCTGCAGCTCCTCAAGCCGCTCGTCGGCGAGCTTCTGCGCGTCGGAGAGCCCCTCGGAGCCGGCCGCCGCGGCGGCCTCCGCCTCGGCGATCACGGCCTCCTCGGGCGTCGGCTGACGCACCTGGCCCGTCTCCGGGTCGATGCGGCGCTTGTCCGTGAAACGGGGCGTCTCCTCGTCGGAACCGCCCCCCGGGCCCTGCTCGGGCCCGGGGGTCGTCGGCTGGTCCGTCACTTCTTGTCGTCCTCGTCGTCGACGATCTCGGCGTCCACGACGTCCTCGTCGGACGAGGCGTCGGTGGCGTCAGCGGCCGGGGCGTCCGCCGGCGCGTCAGCCTGCGCCTGGCTGTAGATCGCCTCGCCGATCTTCTGCGCGGCGGTCGACAGCGCGGCCGTCTTGGCCTTCACGTCGTCGGCGTCCGTGCCCTCGAGCGACTTCTTGAGGTCGTCGACCTTGGACTGCACCTCGGTCTTGACGTCCTCGGGCAGCTTGTCCGCGTTGTCGACGAGCAGCTTCTCCGTGGAGTAGACGAGCTGCTCGGCGGAGTTGCGGGTCTCGGCGTCCTCGCGGCGCTTCTTGTCCTCGGCCGCGTGCTCCTCGGCCTCGCGCACCATGCGCTCGATGTCCTCCTTGGGGAGGGCCGAGCCGCCGGTGATCGTCATCGACTGCTCCTTGCCCGTGCCACGGTCCTTGGCGGACACGTGCACGATGCCGTTCGCGTCGATGTCGAACGTGACCTCGATCTGCGGGACGCCGCGCGGCGCCGGCGCGATGCCGGTCAGCTCGAACGTGCCCAGCGGCTTGTTGTCCCGCGCGAACTCACGCTCGCCCTGGAACACCTGGATCAGCACCGACGGCTGGTTGTCCTCGGCCGTCGAGAAGATCTCGCTGCGCTTCGTCGGGATGGCCGTGTTGCGCTCGATGAGCTTGGTCATCACGCCGCCCTTGGTCTCGATGCCGAGGCTCAGCGGGGTCACGTCGATCAGCAGGACGTCCTTGCGGTCGCCCTTCATGACACCGGCCTGCAGCGCGGCACCCACGGCGACGACCTCGTCGGGGTTGACGCCCTTGTTGGGCTCGCGACCGCCGGTCAGCTCCGTGACGACCTCGGTGACCGCGGGCATGCGGGTCGAGCCGCCGACGAGCACGACGTGGTCGATGTCGGAGAGCTTGATGCCCGCGTCGCGGATGACCGAGTTGAACGGCGCCTTGGTGCGGTCCAGCAGGTCCTTCGTCATCTCCTGGAACTTCGCCCGCGTGAGCTTGGTGTCCAGGTGGATCGGGCCGTTCTCGCTCATCGACAGGTACTGCAGCGAGATGTTGGTGCTGGTGGCCGACGAGAGCTCCTTCTTGGCCTGCTCCGCCGCCTCACGCAGCCGCTGCAGCGCGATCTTGTCCTTCGACAGGTCGACGCCGGACGAGTTCTTCACCTCGGTGACGAGGAAGTCGACGATCCGGTTGTCCCAGTCGTCGCCGCCGAGGCGGTTGTCGCCGGAGGTCGCGCGGACCTCGATCGTCGAGAAGCCGTCGTCGTCCTTGCCGACCTCCAGGAGGGACACGTCGAACGTGCCACCGCCGAGGTCGAAGACGAGGATGAGCTCGTCCTCCTTGCCCTTCTCCAGGCCGTAGGCGAGCGCGGCCGCCGTGGGCTCGTTGATGATGCGCAGGACGTTGAGGCCCGCGATCGCGCCCGCGTCCTTGGTCGCCTGGCGCTCGGCGTCGTTGAAGTACGCCGGGACCGTGATGACGGCCTCGGTGACGGGCTCGCCCAGGTACGCCTCGGCGTCACGCTTGAGCTTGCCGAGCACACGCGCCGAGATCTCCTGCGACGTGTACTTCTTGTCGTCGATGTCGACGGACCAGTCCGTGCCCATGTGGCGCTTGACGGACGTGATCGTGCGGTCGACGTTGGTGACGGCCTGGCGCTTGGCGATCTCGCCGACGAGGACCTCGCCGGTCTTGGAGAACGCCACGACCGACGGAGTCGTGCGCGACCCCTCCGCGTTGGCGATGACCGTGGGCTCGCCACCCTCGAGGACGGAGACGACGGAGTTCGTCGTGCCCAGGTCGATGCCGACTGCTCGTGCCATGTGTGGTGCCTTCTTTCGATCGTGATGCAGATGCACTGGACGCTCTTGAGTCCGCTGCGCTCAACCTTGCACCCGACCGCCGGGCCGTCGCAAGTTCGAGCAGCAAACTTGAGTCTGTCAGGCTCAACTCCGCGCCGAGCACAGTCATTCCCGCGGGTGGCGCTCAGTTCAGTAGGACGCGCGGACCGCCCGGAGTGCCGGGGCTCCGTCAGCTCGGGAGCAGGCCGCGTTCGCGTGCCACGGCGACGGCTTCGGTTCGGGACTGGACGCCGAGCTTGTCGTAGGCGTGGGCGAGGTGGGACTTCACGGTCGCGCGGGAGACGACGAGCTCGCGGGCGATGGCGTCGTTGGAGCGGCCGAGCGCGACCATGCGGAGGATCTCGAGCTCGCGCAGGGTGACCTGCTCGAAAGCCGAGCCCTGCTCCACCGGCGGTGACCGACCGAGCCACGCTCTCTCGACCGCTGGCGGCGCGGCGCACCGGGCATCCGCCACTTCACCCGCGTTCGGGACTCTCGGCAGGACCGCATGTCGGCGACTTCTGCCACAGTCGTGCGTGACGAACGGAGCGGTCGGAAGTGCATCAGGGGCGGCCACTGCGCCTCCTCCGGCGGCACTCGAAGGGGAGAGCTGTGGATCGAACGGCATGGGCGCCGGACAGCGGGCTGGTGGAGTACCTCCGCGGCCAGATGGAGGACACGCTCAGGTCGTACCACGCGAAGCCCGACCTGATCACCGAGCACGCGAACCACGAGGAGATCATCCGCGTCGGCGGGTACGCCAACCGGACGCTCCTCGAGCTGGTCCAGAACGCCGCTGACGCCATCGCCGGAAGCGACGACGGTGGTCCGCACGCGGGTCGCGTCGAGATCGTGCTCGACATCGACCGCGGCGTCCTCTACTGCGCCAACGCGGGGCGACCGTTCTCCAAGGATGGTCTTCGATCGATCACGATGGCGCACATCAGCGGCAAGCGCGGGGACGAGATCGGAAGGTTCGGCCTCGGCTTCAAGTCAGTGCTGGCCGTCTCTGACCGGCCGCAGGTGTTCAGCCGATCCGTGTCGTTCGAGTTCAACAGCCCATCGGCGCAGGCGGAGCTGGCTCACGCGGCGCCTGGCGCTCGCCGCTACCCGCTCCTGCGGACGGCCGTCGCCATCGACGCCGACCGGGAGTTCTCTGAAGACGCGATCCTCGCCGAACTCGGTGAGTGGGCTGCCACGGTCGTCCGGCTACCGGAGGCCAAGAAGCTCGAGCGGCTCCGGGACGAGATCGAGAACTTCGCGACGGAGTTTCTGCTCTTCGTAAGCGCGGTCCGTGAGGTGCGGCTCCGAATCCTCGGGTCGGATGGGCTCACGATCACCCACGTCTCGCGCGACCTCGGGAACGGTTTGCTCCGGATCGAGCGTCCGGACGGCGACGGGGACGAGTGGATCGTTCAGGACCGGATGCACGCGCCTTCCGCGCATGCGCGTAAGGAGGTCGGCGAGGCGGTATCCCGCTCGGAGGTGAAGGTCACTGTCGCGTTGCCACGCCGTCAATCGAGGCTCCGCATCGGACAGTTCTGGTCCTACTTCCCGCTGCAGGACCGCACCTCGGCGTCCGGGCTGTTCAACGCTCCCTGGAGCGTGAACGACGACCGAACGACGCTGCTCCGCAACGACTACAACCGCGAGATCCTGCAGACGATCGCAGATGCGTTCGTCGACCTGCTGCCCCGCGTGATCACGAGCGATGATCCCGCGGCGCACCTCGACTACATGCCAGCGCGTGGCAAGGCCCGAGAGACCTTCGGGTTCGGCGACGAGACCATGATCGCGCACGTCCGCGCAGCTGTGTCTCGCCGACCCCTCATTCCCGACGCGGACGGATCCCTGAGCTTCGGCCTGGACCTGCGCCCGCTGGACTTCGCCGTGAAGTTCGCCCCTGAAGTTCACGAGGGATGGGCACTGTCGCCCAACACGGGCAAGGACGTTCCGCACTGGCGCTGCTACTCGACGGACACCAGAGCGACCCGCCTCCGCGATCTGTTCATCGCCGGCATGGAGGACGACTTCGCGGTCGAGGGCTCGCGCGATCAGTTGCGGGCTCTCGAGAGGCTGCCCAAGCGGGGGCTTCTCGCCTGGCTGCGCGAATGGGCCGAGGGCACAGACCCCGTCTCCGCCGCCAATGCTCTGAAGACCGTGATGGGTCACAGGTCGCTCGAGTCGATCGAGCAGGCGAAGGTCATCCTGACGACCGACGGGCCCCGGGCGATCACCGACAGGGACCTCGTCTTCCTGCACCAAGAGGGCGACGTGCACCTCGACGGAGCGGTGTTCGTCGACCCCGACTTCCTCTCGCAGCCCGGGGTGGAGGCTCTGCTCAAGCAGGCGGGCTTCCGCGACATGGACCCCGAGACGGTTCTCAACGCGCGTGTGGCGGCGCTGCCGGATGCTCCCTCGCCGGCCGAGCTCGAGACGCTGTGGGAGGCGGTCCTCGACGTTCCCGTGCACGCCGCAGCCAAGATCCTCGAGCGGCACAGCACCAAGGTGAAGGTGCCCACCAAGGACGGAGCGTGGGCCCGGCCAGTGGGCGTCTTCGACATCCCGGAAGCCCTCGGAGGCGAGCTGGCGTCGAGGCTTCTCGACCGCGAGCGGTGCCTTCCGGAGGTTGCCCACCGCATCGGCGTGATCCAGGAGCCGGTGGCGAACTTCCTGGAGGAGCAAGAGCCGCTCCGCGATGACTATCGGGACTGGGTGCGGGCCCACCTCAACTCGAAGCTGGGGCCGGGTGACCGGGCCATCGAACGGATAGACCTCGAACCGGGCGAGGGCCCCGGTCCGTTCTCGGTCCTCCTCATGCTGCACAGGGCCGAGACGTCGCCTGCACTGCGGGAGCACTGGACAGTGGGCCTGATGGAGCTCGGCGACCGGCCGTGGATCTGTGAGGACGTCGACTCAGGCCGGACCTATGAGGTGCAGTCCCCGGCGCGCTGGGCGGTGGAGCACGCGGGCCTGGTGAGGACCACCCGGGGCTTCGCGGCACCCGGACAAGCCGCGCACCCGTCCCTCCTCCGGTTCGAAGCACTGCTTCCTCTGTTCCGCGGCTCCGGTCGGATTGCCGACGCGCTCGGGCTCCCTTCCGAGCTCGAGCGGGTTGCTCCAGAGGTTCTCAGGGCCTCCCTGGAGGCGCCGGTCTTCGCGGACACGATCGCTGACGCAACCCTCGTCGAGTTCATCCTCACCGCCGTACGCGTGGCTTTCCCGGACGGTGGGCGGCCGGTCAGCATCCCGGCGCACGTCGGCCGTGCGGTTGAGCCTCGTTCGCCGGAGACGGTCTACGTCGCCTCTTCGGAGGACGAGCGCAAGTACCTTGCGACGCGGGGACGGCCCTACCTGTTCGCCGAGGGAGCCCAAGTCGAGGCGCTCGTCGCCACGGTCGGCTGCAGGCGGTTCGAGGACAGCTTCGCCTTCTCGATGGTGATCGACGGTCTTCAGGCCGGCCAGCCGATCAAGGACGTCTTCACGGGCCTTCGCTCCGTTCACGTCGCCGAGGCCGTCGCCCACGCATCGATCGCGCGTGCCATGCAGATCGCCAAACGGGTCACGACGGAGGACGGCGTCGAGGACCAGCCGCTTGAGTGGTGGCTGGAGGGCAACGACCTCGTCATCAGGGATGACCTGCCCGAAGCCCGTGCGCTTGCGATCGTCAACGAGGCCTTCGGCCTCAGCCTGGACCACGCTGAGCTGGGCCGGGTCCAGATGGTGGGCCTCGGCCACCGGCTCGAGGGACTCCGGGCGGAGGCCAAAGCGGCAGCGACTGACGCCGAGCGTCTCGAGGTCTATTTCGGGCCTGACACCCTGCGCGAGGCGCTCCCCAAGGGGCTCTGGGGAGCCTTGGAGTCACAGGAGCTCGTCAACGACGACACGTCCCTAGGGGAGCTCTTCCTCACGGTCTACGGCACGGACTCGATCCACATGTTGGAGGATGCGTTCCGCGAAGAGGGCTTCCCTGACGTACCCACTAGGTGGGCCGGGGGGGACGCGACGATCTCCTGGCTCCGCAAGATGGGATTCGGTACCTCGTTCGCGGGACGGCGCGCAGAGCCGCAGGAAGACGAGTTCGTGGTCCCGGGAGCCGTTCGACTCAGCCCACTGCACGACTTTCAGACCGCGATCAGCGACGAGTTGCGCACGGTGCTCACCCAACGTGAAGCGGACGGCCGCGCCGGCAAAGCGATGGTCGAGCTCCCGACGGGCGCCGGCAAGACCCGCGTCGCCTCCGAGACGACGTTGCGGCTCTTCACGGAAGGAGCGCTTCGGGGCCCAGTGCTGTGGATCGCCCAGTCCCAGGAACTCTGCGAGCAGGCCGTCCAGACCTGGAGTGCGGTCTGGCGAGGGCTGCGCGACGAGCGTCCTCTCGGCATCGGGCGGCTCTGGGAGAACCACACGGTCCACGAACCCGAGACGGACTTCAGCGTGATCGTCGCCACGGACGCCAAGCTGGACCTCGTCCGGAGTAGTCGGGACTACGACTGGTTGGCGAACGCGACTGCCGTCTTCGTCGACGAAGCCCACCGCGCCGGAGACTCGGAGCGATACACCCGGATCCTGATCTGGCTCGGTGTGGCGGGCCGGGAGTGGGCCAGGCCGCTCGTCGGTCTTTCGGCGACGCCGTTCAAGGGCGGTAGCAGCGGGACCGACTCGCTCGCGGCGCGGTTCGGGAGGCGCAAGCTCGCCGCCTTCGACGAGGACCCCTACCGACAGCTCGCCGAGCGAAAGGTGCTCGCCCGCGTGGAGCACCAGGTGCTCCGGGGGATCGACGTGGCGCTGAGCCGTTCCGAGATCCATGACGCCAGGACCTTCAGGAAGGTCAGCGACACCGTCATGACGCGGATCGCCGAAGACCAAGCGCGAATGGCCGCACTGGTGGACCACATCACCCGCCAGGATGAGGACTGGCCGATCCTCGTCTTCACGCCGACGGTGCTCTCCGCGCAGGTGCTCGCTGCGACGCTTCGGTACCGCGGGCGGAATGCGGCGGCGGTGTCCGGAGAGACAGGGCGCCAGCGGCGACGCGAGGTGATCGCTGAGTTCAAGGCCGGCCGGATCCAGGTCCTGACCAACTGCGACCTCCTCACCCAGGGCTTCGACGCCCCTGGCGTCCGGGCCTTGTACATCGCCCGACCCACCTTCAGCCCCGGCGCCTACATCCAGATGGTGGGGCGCGGACTTCGTGGGCCGGCCAACGGCGGCAAGGAGGAGTGCCTGATCGTCGATCTCGTTGACAACTTCGGTGAAGTCAACGACTTTCTCGGGTACCGCGAGTACGAGACGTTCTGGCAGGAGCACCGCAGTTGATCCTCTCCCCCGACCTCGTCGACATCGAGCGCACAGCCACGAACGACGCGGAGCGCCGGGTGGCCCGCCTGCTCCGGGGCGTTGACGGCGATCCGGATGCCGTCGCCTTCCACTCGGTCAAGCTGCGCTCCCACGCCTACAAGCAACAGGCAGAGGCCGACTTCGTCGTCCTCTGGCGTGGAGTCGTCGTCGTCGTGGAGGTCAAGGGCGGCGGGGTGCGCAAACATGACGGCACCTGGTACTCGATCGACCGGCGTGACGAGTGGCATCGCCTGCCAAGTTCGCCGATGGAGCAAGCCAGGTCGGCCGCCTATGCGCTCCGCGACATCCTCACCGAGGAGGGGGTCGGCTGGTACGCGCACGAGGCGGTGGTCATCACACCCGACGTCGAGCCGCCGCCGCACTCGACGGAGTGGGCACCCACCCATTGGCTCGCGAAGGACGAGATGAGCACCGACGCCCTCCGGGCCGCTCTCGACACCGTCGCCGCCGGAGCGCGCCGGCCACCGACGGGCCGCAAACTTGCGCGGGCCGATGACCTGCGCGTCCGGCTCTTCGGAGAGTTCACCCGGATCCCTGTCATCGACGCACTTCGCGGGGCGGTCCTCGACGAGCAGAACCGCGCGACCGAGGCGCAGGCAAGGGTCCTCGCCACCCTCGCACGCAATCCCAGAGTGCTCGTGACGGGTGGTGCTGGGACGGGCAAGTCCGTGGTCCTCGCCGAGGCCGCCAAGCAGGACGCCGACCTCGGCCGTGCCACGCTGATCACCTACAGGTCGCCAGGCCTGTCCGCGTTCTTCGCACAGCGAGTCGCCGGCCGCGACATCCATCTCGTCGCCTTCGACGACCTGCCCGACGACCGCACGTTCGACTCCGTGTTCGTCGACGAGGCGCAGGACCTCATGAACGCCCAGGGGATGGACCGACTCGACGGCGTGATCCGCGGCGGCCGGTCCTCCGGCCGATGGCGGATGTTCCTCGACCCGAACAACCAGGCCCACGTGGACGGGGAGTTCGACGAGGACGTGCTCGCGCTGGTCGCGGACGAGGCGACGACCGTCGACCTGGACCTCAACGTCCGCAACACCAAGGCGATCGTCCACGTCGTGCAGGAGTACCTCGGCGCCGACATCGGCGACCCCGGCATCGTGCACGGCGAGAAGGTCCATTGGGTGGCCTCCACGAACGGCGGCCTGGCGGAAGCCGGTGAGCTAGCCAGCAGGTTGGTGGCGGACGGGGTGAGGCGCGACAACATCTGGATCGTCGACGTCGGGTCCACCGCCGCCCCTCTCCGCAATGAGCGTGGCGTGCTCGTCACCAACCCCAGGCATGCCAAGGGCCTCGAGGCGGAGCACGTCATCGTGTGCGGACTGCCCGAGGTCTTCGATGCCCGGGGCACGGCAGCGCTCTACGTCGCGGTCACGAGGGCTCGCGTGGCCCTGCACGTAGTTGCCTCGGACCCGGAGATGGCGCGGCTCAAGGATCTCGTCCGACGGAGGATGGTGGCGGAGTGACGCTCACGGCGGAACAGGCGGCGGCACTGGCCCATCTACGTGGCGCGTACGTCGGCCCGGAGGGAGGGCCGGAGGAGGTCGTGGAGAACCCGCCGAACCTGCGGTACTCCGTCGGAATCCTCTTCCCCCGGGAGGTGCCGGACCATCCGGACACGAGCCCGGAACCCGAGGTCGATGCGGACGTGCCCGGATCCGACGTTGAGGAGGACGGTGCGGGAGTCCCCCTCGCCGAGGACTGGCGCCCGTCGTCGGTGGCGATCTCGTTCGTCACGGACGGCACATCCGTCCTGTGCGATCTCACCGGAGCCACCTACGAGGACGTCCGTGGCGACGGGCCTCCGGCTTGGCAGCGACACCCCTTCGAGATCCGAGCCCTCGAACTCTCCGACGCCCGCCCGCCCGAGACGCTCACGGTAGGCGGTGTGCCCGTCGAGATCGGCGCCCGGTGGCGGACCTACCGGTCGGGGCGCCTCGTGACGGTTCATGCCAGGGTCCTCTCGACCTCGCTCGGAGACGACCGTCTCGACGTGCCCCTGACCTTGTTCCAGGTTGCACTGTCGGTCACGGCCGCGCCCGGCCACCGCTTCCTCGAGTACGACGTGAGGCGCTCGCTGGACATCGACGAGGAGTCGGCGGAGCTGCGCGTCCGGTACCGCAACCGGAAGGTGTACGCGGTCGGCCACGGGATGGCCGCAGATTGGGAACTCATCGGGTCCGACTGCTCGAAGGTGTTCCTCGACCCGGTGCCGGCGTTCGTGGTACCGGCGGTCGAAGTGACAGGGTTCCGCCCGGCCACGGCCGAGGACCAGGCCCTGGAACTGAAACACCTGGCTCGGATCGACACCGAGCCGGGCGCAGTCCTTCCTTCCCTGGACGCCTTCCTGCGTGCCTTCGAGAAGTGGGTCGAGGCAGAAGAACTACGTGCCGACGCCCTTGGCGACGACGCACCTGTCGCCCGCACGATCGCCGATCGCGCGCGGACGACCGCCAGCCGGATGAGTGAGGGGGTCGAGCTATTGCGCGCCCCCGAGAATGCGCTCCATCGCACGGCGTTCGCGCTCGGCATGGCGGCGATGCGCCTGCAGATGCTCCAGGCGATGGCGCAGCGTGGCGACGAACCTCGCGAGCCCCGCTGGCGGCCCTTCCAATTGGGGTTCCTGCTGGTCGCGCTCGCCTCGACCCTCGACGACGACCACGACGACCGACAACTCGTGGACCTCATCTGGTTCCCCACCGGTGGCGGGAAGACCGAGGCCTACCTCGCCCTCGCCGCCACGGAGGTCTTCCGGCGGCGACTCGAGCACGGGACAGCTGGGGCGGGCACCGCCGTGATCACCCGGTACACCCTCCGGTTGCTCACTGCACAACAGTTCCAGCGGACAGCGGCTCTCGTCTGCGCGATGGAGCTCCTCAGACGGCCCGGCCGGTTGCACGACACGCGAGTCAAGGGAATGCCGCGCTTCACCATCGGTCTCTGGGTGGGCAACCAGGTGACGCCAGGGACCCGCGCCGAGGCCAAGGGCGCATTGGACAGACTGCACAAGGCGGCGCGGCCCGACGAAGCGAACCAGTTCCAGATCGAGAGTTGCCCCTGGTGCGGCGCCCCGCTCCTGCCGCCGAAGCACTCGACCGATCGAACGCTCTACGGGCTGCGCCTCGACGGCCACGACACCGTCATCCACTGCACGGACCAGGCATGCCCGTTCGCCGACGAGCTACCCGTCGCGGTTGTGGACGAGGTCATCTACGACGACCCGCCGACGCTTGTGCTTGCCACTGTGGACAAGTTCGCGCGCCTCCAGTTCCGACCGGAGGCCGGGCGCATCCTCGGCATCGGGACGCCCTACCGCCAGCCTTCCCTGGTCATCCAGGACGAGCTGCACCTCCTCTCCGGGCCGCTCGGCACCACCGTGGCTGTCTTCGACTCCGTCATCCAGGTGCTCCTCTCCCGCGGCGGCTCGAGGCCGAAGATCGTCGCCTCGACCGCCACCATCCGGTCGTCCGCGGAGCAGGTCTCCGGGCTCTACGGGCGACCGGTCAGCCTCTACCCTCCAGCCGGTATCGACGACGACCAGACCTTCTTCTCCCGACCCGTCGCGACGGGCGAGGGAAGGCTCTACGTAGGCCTCATGCCGCAGTCGACCTCGCAGGCTTCGGCCCTGGTGGCCGCTGCTTCACCACTCCTCGAGCTTCCCGGAGCGTTGTCACGCGCGGCCGGTACCAACAGCTCCAAGGACGCCTACTGGACGGCCGTCCTCTATCACAACAGTCTCCGAGAGCTCGGCCGCTCCGGCGCCCTCGTCGCCGATGACGTGAACGCACGGCTTGAGGCACGCGCCGGGCGACTCGGGCTGGAACCGCGGGTCGTCAGAGCGGACCGAGTGGTCGAACTCACCAGCCGACAAGAGGCCGAAGAACTTCCGAAGCACCTGCGGGCGCTCAGCCGCAGCGCCGACGAGTCGGACTCGGCCGTGGACGTGGTCCTGTCCTCCAACATGCTGTCCGTCGGAATCGACGTGCCTCGCTTGAGCCTCATGCTGATGGTGGGCCAGCCGAAGACGACGGCCGAGTACATCCAGGCGACCAGTCGGGTGGGGCGCGGCGCCGTGCGCGGTCTCGTCGTCACCCTGTTCAGATCCAACCGCGCGCGCGACCGTTCCCACTTCGAGACGTTCCGCGCCTACCACGAGGCCCTCTACCGGAGCGTCGAGCCGACGAGCGTGACGCCATGGTCGGTGTCCTCACGCGCCCGATCACTCGCAGGCGCGATCGTCGCGGCGCTTCGACAGTCGGTCCCCGCTCTCGCTGCGAACGACGCGGCCGGCAGGTTCGACCTCAGTGACGTCCACCTCCAGCCGGCAATCAACGCCGTGCTCGATCCATTGCTCGATCTCGTCCGACGCGCCGACCCAACCGAGGCGGACGAAACCGAGGACGAGTTGCGATCACTCATTCGCGATTGGGACAGGCGCGCAGCCGCGTCCCGTGAGTCCGGGACGCCCCTGCTGTACGACCGGCGGAAGGCTGACGATCTGGGACTGCTCAAGCGCTTCGGCCAACAGGGCGAAGGTTGGCTGGTCGCCGACTCGATGCGTTCGGTCGATCCCAACGTCGCGGTCGAGGTTCACGAGCCGATGGAGGAGGTCCCCGGTGGAACGCATTCAGCATGAGTTGCGCCTGTCCGAGACGGTCTTGCCCTTCGGTGTCGGGGCGATCGTGGATGTGCGGGGCGAGTCCCTCATCGCTCCCGATACGTCGTGGTGGGACAAGAAGTCCGCACCCGAAATCAGCTGCCCCCGGCTCGTCGACCGACTCGGAGGCGGGGTGCTCCGGCAAGCCCCTGCCCACGCCGACCGGGCCAGCAAGGACACCGCCAGCCTCCTCTACTGGCGTTTCCCGGCGTGGCGGTTCTGCGAGCGGTGTGGCGCGCTCTCCAAGTTGACCGGGAAGGACAAGGGCCGCTGGCGTAACCGTTGCGAATGCGGCGGCGGACTCGTCCCCATGCGGTACGTAGCTGTGTGCACCCAAGGCAGTCACATCCAGGACATCCCCTGGTTCATGTGGGCGCACCGCGGTCACGACGACGGCGTGACCGAGGCGGTCCGCTTCTGCCGGGCCTACAAGGAACTCCGCTTCGTGCGCTCGACCAAGCACGGTGAAGGGCTCGCCTCACTCCGGGTCGTCTGCGGGGGCTGCAACCGCTCGCGCGCTCTTTCCCAGCTCCTCGGTCGGGACGCGCTCCTGCGGGACGGCATCAAGTGTGACGGCAGGCAACCGTGGCAGGAAGAGCACGAGGGCGTGGCCTGTGAGCGCCGACTCGTCGCTACCCAGCGCGGCGCGACGGGCAACTACATCGCCGAGCGGCTCGCCGCACTGGACATCCCTGAGGAACGTCCCCAGTCGGAGGAGCTGGCAGCGAGGATCCGCAACCACGCGTTCTTCGCGAAGGTCGTGTCCGACAACGGGGGACCGCAGGCCGAGTTGGTGGCGGGCTGGATCGCGGCCGATCTGGGCACCACCCCCGAGGAGGTGCTCCGCGTTGCCTCCACCGCTGACGAGGACAGCCCGCCTCTGCTGGACCTGAAGGACGGCGAGTGGGCGGCATTCCAGAAGAAGCTCGGATCAGGAAGGGATCGGAGCGCGGGAGACTTCGTCGTCGACGGGTGGGGCGTCGAACCGCTGCCAGCAGTCCCGCGCTCGCTCACCGCTCGGCTGACAGCGGTGGGACAGGTTCGCCGGGTTCGGGAGGTGCGGGCGCTCCGGGGCTTCCGCCGGCACGATGCTGAGGCCGACTTCGTTCCGGCCGACCTGGACCGTGCGCCGCATCACAGCCCCGTGTACCCGACGGTCGAGATGTTCGGGGAAGGCATCTTCCTCCGGTTCGACGAGGCCGAGACCTCGGCCTGGGAAGCGCTCCCCGAGGTTCGCCAGCGCGCAGCGATCCTCATGGATCGGCGTGCCGCCAGTCCCTGGGCCCAGCGGCTCGACGCACCCGAGCCGCGATTCGTCGCGTTGCACACGCTCGCCCATCTGCTGATCAGGAGGCTCGCGTTCGAGAGCGGGTACGCGTCTGCCGCGCTGCAGGAGCGCATCTACGCCAACTCCGAGCGGAGCGACAAGACGGCTGGCTTGCTCATTTACACGGCATCTGGCGACGCCCAAGGGACGCTGGGAGGGCTGGTCCGGCTCGGGCACCCGAAGAAGCTGCTGCCTCTGGTCCTGGCTGCCCTCGACGACGCCGACGTCTGCTCGAACGACCCGGTGTGCATCGAGAGCGACCGACAGGGCTCCTCACAGCTGAACCTCTCCGCTTGCCACGGCTGCAGCCTCGTGAGCGAGACCTCGTGCGAGACCGCGAACAGGCTGCTCGATCGGCAGTTGCTTCTCGGGGGCTCGACGGTCCCAGGCTTCCTGGAGCAGGCGCTGCGGGACCTTCACGGCACCGGCCAGTTCTGAGGTCCAACATACGGCGATACCCGGCGCGCGGTGCGCACGCGCGGGGCCGAGGCCCCCGGGCGTGGTGCTTGATGGCTACCGCTTGAGAATGGGTGGTTCTTCAGATGCTAAGCGCCGGGAGCGGGGGGCAGGATCATCTCCTTGGGGTCGGCTCGGGGATGGCACTCGCTATGCTGCCGGTGTGCGAGGCGGCGGCGACGGCGAGTCGCTGTTCGAGCTGCCCGATGTCCCGGGCGCCGCGCCGGAGGGGCCCGACCTCGAGCGCTTCATCCAGCAGGTTCCGGACCCGGAGGACGATCACGCGCTCCGGGAAGTGGCGCAGTGGTTCCTCGAGCAGGACCCGTACGGCGAGCGCTTCGCGACGGTGCTTCGCGAGTCGCTCGACCAGGTCCTCGACGGCCCTCGCACCATGCGGTTCCGCTACGCCGACCTCCGGAAGACGGAGAAGACGCATGTCGGCACCATCGTAGAGATCAACCTCGGCAAGGAGTTCGACCTGGACGACGGGGTCGCGATGGACTACCGAGTCGCAGGTCACGAGGTCGACTGCAAGTACTCGATGTTCTTCGGTGGCTGGGAGCTCCCTCTGGAGTCACTCGGGCACCTGGTTCTGCTGACTTGGGCGGACGACGGCGCCAGCCGGTGGTCTGCCGGGCTCTGGCGGGTCGACCCTCGCCACCTCGGCCGAGGAGCCGGTAACCGGGACCGCAAGAAGAAGATGCTGAAGTCCGGACACGAGCGGGTCAGATGGCTCTGGCGGGACCGCGACCTCCCGGAGAATCTCCTGCTTCACCTGCAACCGGCCGTCGTCGAACGCATCTTCGCCCCGAGGAGCGGCCAACAGCGCATCAACGAGCTGTTCCGGTCGGTGCAGCACCGCGCCATTCGCCGTGACGTGGTCCTGACCGTCGCGCAGCAGAAGGACGGTCCGCGACGTGCCCGCATGGCGCGCGAGACGAAGTACCTCGGCGGTGAAGGCATCATCGTGCTTGGCCACTATGAATGGGATGTCGCCGTCGCCCGTGCGCTCGGACTGCCCGTGCCCAGGAGCGGCGAGTGGGTCTCGGCGCGCGTTGCACCGGCCGAAGCCCCGGGGGCGTCGACCTTCGAGGCGGGAGGCGTCTCGTGGCGCCTCGCCGATCCGGACGAGTGGGTAGCGCCAGCCCCGAGGGTTCCGCGCAGCCGCGCGCTCGGCGAGACGGACTGAACCGCGCTGAACTTACTCCGTCAGGCGAGATCCACACCCCTCACGAGGCCCGCCGGTCAACAGGAGCGCGTCGCGTTTCGGGTGACGGCGGGCGACCGTGGATGATGTGTCGGAGGCGGCTGCTTGAATCCCCTCAGCGTGCGCGGCCCGTCCGGGCGGGCGGCAATGTGTACCGGGCGACGGAGGACCACGATGAGAGAACTGCGCACCCTGGACCTCTTCGCGGGTGCCGGTGGACTGTCGCTCGGCTTCGAACTGGCCGGCGTCGGCTTCCGTCCGACGTTCGCCGTCGAGATCGATGAGGCGGCCGCCAGCACTTACAAGCGCCACTTCGGGACACCCGTCTACGCCGGGCCGATCGAGGACCTCGAAGAGTTCGAGCCCGCGGAGGTCATCATCGGCGGACCGCCGTGCCAGGGGTTCTCGCCCCTGGGTCGCGACCGCGATGACGCCAGCCGGGCCGAGATGAACGAGCTCTGGCGCCACTACCTGCGCGCCGTGCGGCAGGTCAAGCCGAAGGCGTTCGTCATCGAGAACGTTCCCGAGTTTCAGCGTTCCGCCCAGTTCGCCCACCTCCTCCAGCTGATGGCGACCGACGAGGATCTGAGTCCCTACAGCTACGGCTTCGGCGTTCTGAACGCCGCCGACTACGGCGTGCCCCAGCGTCGGCGGCGCGGCATCTTTGTGGCCGTCCGTGCGGGCGGCGACCTGGAGACGGGGCCGAACCTGCCGTGGCCGCCACGACCCACGAACGGGCCCGACAGCCCCGGAGCCATCCCGTACCGCACGGTTCGCCAGGCGTTCGAAGGGCTGGAACCGATGCCGGAGGCGACGGACGTGGGCCTCGATGACGAGAACCGCCAGAATCTCCACTTTCGACGCCAGCCCCGTCCGATGTCGATCGAGCGCTACATGGCCATCCCCGAGGGCGGGAACCGCTTCGACCTCGCGAGGAACCGCTGGGACATCACTCCTGACTGCTGGCGCAACAAGCCGACCGGTACGACGGACGTGATGGGCCGACTGTGGTGGGACCGTCCATCGGTCACGATCAGGACCGAGTTCTTCAAGCCGGAGAAGGGTCGCTACCTCCACCCGGACGAGCACCGCCCGATCACCCACCGCGAGGCTACGCGCATCCAGAGCTTCCCCGACAGCTTCGAGTTCGACGGCACCAAGACCGAGATCGCCAGGCAGATCGGGAACGCCGTCCCGCCGTTGCTCGCCAAGGCCATCGCTCTCCATGTGTTCGAGCAGATCGAGCGCGCGGAGTCGTCCTCGAAGTCTTGACGTGACCGGGCGCCCGGTGCCGAGCTCGGCGGGTGTGTCTGCACGCATGAGCAGGCATCCCAGGCGGGACACCGGGCCGGAACTTGCGCTGCGACGCCTGCTGCACGCCGCGGGGTACCGCTACCGCGTCCAGTACCCCGTTCCCGGCCTTCCTCGACGATCGATCGACATCGCCTTCACGCGTGCGAAGGTCGCCGTGTTCATCGACGGCTGCTTCTGGCATGGATGTCCCGATCACGGTCAGGTGCCCACGGCCAACAACGCTTGGTGGATCGCCAAGCTCGAACGAAATCGAGAGCGCGACGCGGTGACCACGGCTCACTTGGAGCACCTTGGCTGGGCGGTCCTCCGGATCTGGGAACACATGTCGCCACAGGATGCCTTCACTGAAACCAGCCGCCTGGTTCCTCTGGGTCATGGCGTTGGTGACCTCGGAGCGGAGGCCTAAGGCCGGGGGTGGCTCCTGGCGACGGTGTGAGGCGTCACCCGGCAGCCCGGGGGCACGCTGGTCGTCCTTCGGCAGGACGGTTTGCTCGATGGGCCAGCCCGCAGGTGCCGCCGTCGCCGGATGCCGGGTCCGAGCGCCGGCGCGGTGGGGTTGAGCGGCAGCGCACCAGGACCGCCTTCCTCGCAGGCACTCGCCCGCTGTACGCGCCGCGTCCGGTGGGCAGGCTCGCAGACGACCGTGCGGGTGGACGGTCGAGACGGCGTGACTAAGGGGCGGTCGACACTGACGTCCTGCATCGCATCTCCTGGGAGGTGCCGCTCCTGGCGAGGCGCGCACGGGACCGTCACCGGTCCACGTCGATGACCGTCCTCGCAGCCCCAGCACATCCTCTGACGTCCCCGCTAGAGTCCCCCCCCGTAAGCGGCCCGACGGACTTCCGCCCCGCGCTCTGCGCCCGCGGCGGACATGTCCCCTCCGCACGATCCTTCGTGCTGCCAGGGGACGATCTCGGTGGGCTTGAACCGGATGAGCGCCGACGCGCTCGCCGCCATGACGGACAGCGACTCCTCGGAGATCGAGCGCGTGCTCGCGGACCATCTCTTCCAGGCGGGTGTCGCAGTCCCGGGCATGGGCGAGCGGCGGTCGTGGCGGAGCAGCCTGCCGGTGCTCGCGCGGGACCTGCGTGACGCCGGGCTGGGCAGGGTCGAGGTGATCCTCGAGCATCGCCTGCCGTTGAGCAGCAAGCGCGCGGACGTGGTGCTGGCCGGGGTGCACCCGCGGACCGGCGCGCCGTCGTACGTGGTGGTCGAGCTCAAGCAGTGGGGCACGGCCGTGCGCTGGGAGACCAGCGACTCGCTCGTCGAGGTGGAAGGCGCTCCCTACCGGCCGTCGCTGCACCCGTCGCTGCAGGTCGCGGGGTACGTCGACTACCTGCAGGACTTCACGGCGTCGCTCGCCGACGGCCACGCGTCGGTGACCGGTGTGGCCTACCTGCACAACGCGACGGACTACGGGGTGGAGGACCTGCGGGCGATGCCTGCGTCGTCGTCCGCCCGGCTCGTCACGGGCCAGCGGCGCGGCGAGCTGCACGATCTGCTGCGGCGTCTGCTCGCACCGGAGCCTGGGGTCCACGCCGCCGACGAGCTCCTCGGCTCGGCGATCCGCCCGTCGCGGCAGCTGCTCAGCGTCGCGGCCGCCGAGATCCGCGAGCGCGAGCAGTTCGTCCTCCTCGACGAGCAGCGCGTCGCCTACGAGATGGTGCTGGCGGCCGTCGACGAGGCGCGGTCGTCGGACACGAAGACGGTGGTCGTCGTGGCCGGTGGCCCCGGCAGCGGCAAGAGCGTGATCGCACTGTCGCTTCTGGGCGAGCTGGCTCGCCAGGGTCGCACGGTGCTGCACGCGACCGGCTCGCGGTCGTTCACGCAGACCTTGCGCCAGGTGGCCGGCAAGGGTTCGACCCGGACCAAGAGCCTGTTCATGTACTTCAACAGCTTCATGACCGCGGAGAAGAACGGGCTGGACGTGCTCATCCTCGACGAGGCACACCGCCTCCGGGAGAAGTCCGTCAACCGGTACACGCCCAAGACGTTGCGTGAGCGTGCGCGCGCTCAGGTCGACGAGCTCCTCGACGCCGCCCGCGTCCCCGTCTTCCTGCTCGACCAGCACCAGGTGGTGCGCCCGGGCGAGCTGGGAAGCGTTCCGGAGATCGAGCAGGCCGCCCGCGCGCGGGGCCTCACCGTGCGGCACGTCGACCTGGGGGCGCAGTTCCGCGCCGGAGGCAGCGAGCGCTACGTCGAGTGGGTGCAGCGGCTGCTCGGGCTGCACGGCGACGGACCCGTTGCCTCGGCGGACGAGCCGGGCTTCCGTGTCGACGTCGTCGACACGCCGCACGAGCTCGAGGCCCGGCTGCGCACGTACCAGGACGCCGGCTCCAAGGCGCGTATGACCGCCGGCTACTGCTGGCGCTGGAGCGACCCGCGACCTGACGGCACCCTGGTCCCCGACGTCCAGATCGGCGACTGGTCACGCCCGTGGAACCTCAAAGGCGACCGCGCCACCGGCGGGGCACCGCCGTCGTCGCTGTGGGCCACCGACCCCGCCGGCTTCGGGCAGGTCGGCTGCGTCTACACGGC
This sequence comes from Cellulomonas sp. A375-1, assembly GCF_001040865.1. Lineage (NCBI taxonomy): Bacteria > Bacillati > Actinomycetota > Actinomycetes > Micrococcales > Cellulomonadaceae > Cellulomonas > Cellulomonas sp. A375-1. The sequence continues at coordinate 20,854 of NZ_LFKW01000009.1, forward strand.
CCAGGGCTTCGAGTACGACTGGAACGGCGTGATTCTTGGCCCCGACCTGGTGTGGCGCGACGGCAGGTTCGTCGCCCGGCGGGACCAGAACCGCGACCCCGACTTCCGCAGCAGGACGAGCGTGGACGACGCCACCTTCGACCGCCTGGTGCGGCACGTCTACAAGGTGCTGCTCACCCGCGGGATGGTCGGCACGCTGCTGTACTCGCCGGACGAGGAGACCCGCGACGCGTTGCGCGAGCTCGTCAACCGGCCCGGGGGCCCGCCTGGCAGGTGACACGCCCGTGGCCCGTCTGGACCGACCGGCGTGGGCTCCCCTGGAGGTCTGCACAACCGGGCGGTTCGCCCGCCGCGCGGCTACGGCGGCGGGGTGCTGACGAACCGCTCCGCACCGGACGCGCGGGTCGCGCCCGTGCTGATCGTCGCCGACGTCCGCGCGGCGGTCGCCTGGTACGCCGAGGTGCTCGGCTTCGTCGAGCACGTCCGCATCGGCGAGGGCCACCGCGCCCAGCTCGGGCTCCCGGACGGCCCAGCGGCCGACCTCGTCGTCGCCGAGGAGCGCCCCGGCCGCCGTGTCCCGGATCCCGACCGCCGCTCCCACCAGGTCATGCTCAAGGTCGACGATGCGGACGCGGTCCTCGCGCGGGCGCTCGCCCGCGGAGCCGTCCTGGTGGACCCGTCGCACGACTGGGAGTACGGCGAGAGCCAGGCCACGCTGAACGACCCGTTCGGCCACCAGTGGGTGCTCACCTAGACGCTCGCGGACGTCGCGCCCGAGCAGTGGGGCGCACGCTCCGTGGCCCCGCGCTCGCAATAAGGTCCCCGTCAGCGCGGGTCCCGCCGTCGGGCGACGGCGACGACCGCCTCGAGGCACCGAGTGTGCCTGACCGAGCGTCCTGCGCTCGGCGCGTGGCCAAGCGCTCCTGGTGATTGATCCTCGCCGCCGTACCACGACCGCAAGCTGGCGGCCCGGGCCGTCGACGACAGACGCGCTGAGTGGCGGGCCAGTTCGTGCGCGTCCCGAGCGCTGTTCTTGGCAAGCATCGAGGCGTTCGCGGTCGGCGCGCTGGTCACGTCCGACGACCCGCCGTGGTGGCTGTGGCGGGGG
>NZ_LFKW01000009.1:22041-93257 GCF_001040865.1 Cellulomonas sp. A375-1
CCGTGATGGTCCCGTGCCACCCCTTGAGCTCGACGCAGAACAGACCCACAGGCGTCGGGAGAAGCGCGTCGACTTCCGCTGTCTGGTTGTTCGAGTCGACGAACGTGCGGTTCCCCCACACGGTCGTCCGGCCGTCGTGGGGAAGGATCTCTCGAAGCGCCTCGAGAGGGCCGCCTCCTCAGGCGTCGCGGGGCTCCGTCGCCATTCAGTGGGGCGAGTCGGCCTTCATCCCTGTCCGCAGCCCGCCTTGCCATCGACTCGAGCCGCGCGCCACTCGCGCATCACCGGGAGCCTAGTCAGCGGCCGACGCCCCACCGCGGACCAAATCGGACAGCAGCCCGTGAGACGCAGGCACGGTGGCGCCCTCCGGTCGCCTCCTCGGTTCTATCGGTAGGGAGCGCGGCCGGCTCAACGCCTCTTCACGTGGCTGAAATCGCCACGATCTCGGCGGGTCGCTGCCGATGGTCTGCATGGTCGGCGCCACGATGTGCGCTACCGCTTCTTCCAGTACCGGAGGCCTGATGCCTGCGCTGCTCGTCCATCCGTCACTCGGCAAGCACGACGGACAGATCAACGCTGCCAGGTCCCTCCTGCGCGCCGTCGCGCTGAGCTCCCCGGCTGCCCGCCACCTCACGGACGACGAGCGCAGGCACCTGGAGCGTCGGTACGGCGACGAGGCCCACTTCTGGGGGACGTACCGCCACAACCTCACGAAGTACTCGAGGGTGAGTGAGGGAGACCCGGTTCTCTTCACCGGCGGGGGCCGGATCTGGGCGACCGGAAGAATCGGGTTCCAGTTCCAGAACCGCGGCTTCGCGCAGCAGATCTGGACGAGCCACCCCGAAAAGGGCGTGTTCGAGTACGTGTACTCGGTGACCGCCTTGGAGCTCGTGAGCATCGACTATGCGGTCGTCAACGCCGCGCTCGACCTCAAGCCGAGCAACCACTTCCAGGCGATGGCGTCGTACGAGGGCGCGAAGGCCGCAGCGGTCATCGAAGCGCTCGGCCTCTAGGGACGTCGGAAGGTGGCCATGGACAGAGAGGAACCGTCGCACACTGCCCCGGCTGCGGGCGTGCGGGCCGAGCTCGAGCAGGTGATCGCCGCCGACCAGACTCGCCTAGGTGAGGTGTACCGCGGGCTCCAGCGCGGTCTCACGGCTGACGAGATCGCCGCAGAGCTCCGGGTGACGACGTCGAACTTCGTCTTCAACTACCGGGCTGTCGCCGACAGCTTCCTCACCGGAACGGTGCCGAGCAGCCCTCACATCGCGGCGCAGGCCGCCGGCCGGTGCCGCTCCATCCTCAAGCGCGGCCAGATGTCTCCGGATGCCAACGACTACCTGGCAGAGCTCGAAGAGCGGCTCCGGCGCAAGGCCTCCACCATCCATCGCCCTTCGGGCGAGACACCGTCGCCGGATGACTCTCGGCCCGGCCCGCTCACGCCCCTGACGCAGCCAGACATCGTGGCCGTCGAGGATGCCGCGGCTCAGGTGCTCCACGCCGGCCTCGTCCAAGGCGACTCGGCCTTCGCCCCTGGCCGACAGGTGTGGACGTCCGAGCATCTTGCGGAGCTGCAGCGCGCGTTCGTCGACCAGCCGGACGTGTCCGGCAGCTCGTTCGAGGCGAAGCTCGTCAAGCAGCTCGATCCGGTGTCGGACGGCGCGGTGCAGCTGTTCGCGGAGATCTTCTACCTCAACGTTCTCCCGCTTGCCGACTACAGAGGGGCTACCAAGCGCCGCCTGCTCGAGAGGGTGCTGTCGATGTCGAGCACCCCGGTGACGGTGCCGGCCGACCTCGCGGACGCTCTCGACGGCGGCGTGTTCAACGGGGGCGTCGCGTTCAAGACTCGCCGGTTCCAGCAGCTGTCGCTCCTCATCGCGTTCGCTGCGCACTTCCGGTCGCTGGACCCGGCACGGCAGCAGTCGGCGTTCACCGAGCCTGAGCGGTTCGCGTCGGAGCTCACGGCTGTCACGGAGCATCGGGAGCCGGCGCAGCGGTACGCGCTGAAGTACCTCGCGTGGCCGAGCTACTACCTGCCGATCGTCAACGGCGAGCACCGCCGGGCGATCCGAACCGCGTTCGCCGACCGGATCGGTGGAGCGAGCGCCGACATCGACGCCGACCTGAGGCAGATCTACGACGCGCTGTCGCTCGAACAGGGCGGCCCGGTCGACCTGTACGACGAGCCGTGGCACAGCATGTGGGACCCCAGGGCTCGCAGGTCCTCCGCGTGGGACGAGTTCATGGCGTGGGCGGCCCGGTTCGCTCGCGACGTGGACCTCGACCGCGAGGAGCGCACCTACAAGCTGGAGACGGCGGAACGTCTCGCAACAGCGTTGCGACAGCTCGGGGCTGGTGACGACGCGTGGGTGACGTCGCTTCGCGCGGCGCTGAACGTCAACCTCGTCGACACGTTCTTCCGCATGGCGCTGTTCAACGACCTGCGCGACCACGCAGACGAGGTGGGTGCGGCGATCCTGAGCCTCATGGGCCCCGGGCCGCGCGGAGACGCGCTCGACGCGTTCCACCAGGACCTCAAGGCGATCTCCGGCCGCAACACCTACACGACCGGGAACGCGACGTCGCTCGGCTCGCTGCTGCTGATGGCGACGGACGTCGCCGAGTACCCGCCCTACCGTCCGACCCCGGTGACGAAGGCTCTCGAGCTCACCGGACAGCAGCCGCCGGCGGCTGCGCCGAGCGCGCGGTTCGAGGCGTTGCTGAACCTGTGCGACGAGGTGCTGGAGAGGGCGGGCGGCGTCGGCATCGAGTTGCGCGACCGACTGGACGCGCAGGGCCTGATCTGGACGACCGTGAGCCACGACGCCCTGGCGGAGTGGTCCGACGAGGAACGGGCGGCGCTCGACGCGTGGCGTGGCGGCAAGCCGCAGCCCGAGACACCGGCCGTGCGTGGCGCGTGGCTGGTCCGCAACCGGGACGGGGTCGAGTCGTGGCGGCGCGACGGAGTCGTCGCGTTCGACGCGGGCGCGGTGCGCGAGCTCGAGCCGGGCTCGACCGTCGACGAGCTGCGCACCATCGTCGACGAGGACCTGGCGTCATTGCCCTACACGGCGCGTGCTCGTCGTGTCGACGTCCTGCACACGCTGCTGGACCGCATGCACCCCGGCGATCTGGTGGTCACGCTCGTCGACCGCGCAGTCCTGGTCGGGACGATCACCGGTGAGGCGACGTCGCGCCGACAGGGTTTCGGCACCCTCGTCGAGCGACCCGCGCAATGGGCGGTCCAGCGCGACGCGAGTCGAGTCTCGTCGGCGCTCGCGGCGACCCTGCAGAGCCCCGACGACGTGGTCGACCTGACGGCGCACCTGGCGGAGCTCGACGCCCTCCTCACCGCACAGACCGAGATCCCGGCGACTCCGACGCTCCGGCTCGTCCCGCCGGACGAGGCGCTGGCACGTGAGCTGCACATCGACCTGTCATGGCTGCGGGAGTGCACCGAGGTGCTCGCGGAGAAGAAGCAGCTGGTCTTCTACGGTCCGCCCGGAACGGGCAAGACCTTCCTCGCCAAGCGGCTCGCGACGCACCTGGCCGGCGACCGCTCCCGGGTGCGGCTGGTCCAGTTCCACCCCGCCTACTCCTACGAGGACTTCTTCGAGGGGTACCGGCCCACGCCGGACGGCGGGTTCTCGCTGCAGGCGGGCCCGTTCCGCAAGATCGTCGACCAGGCTCGTCAGGACCCGGGCACCGCGTACTTCCTCGTCATCGACGAGATCAACCGCGGCAACCTCGCGAAGGTGTTCGGCGAGCTGTACTTCCTGCTGGAGTACCGAGACGAGCAGATCGACCTGCTGTACGGCAGTGAAGACGGACCTGGCTTCACGCTGCCCGGCAATGTGTTCCTCATCGGCACGATGAACACCGCCGACCGTTCCATCGCCCTGGTCGACACTGCGATGCGGCGTCGGTTCGCGTTCATCGAGCTGCACCCCTCGTCCGAACCAGTCTCCGGGTTGCTGCGCCGCTGGCTGCGGGCCAACCACCACCACGACGAGGCGGCCGCGCTGCTCGACGTGCTCAACGCGCGGATCGGTGACCCCGAAGCGGCCGTCGGACCGGCCTACTTCATGAAACCGGGCGGCCAGACGAGCGAGGGCATCGCACGGGTCTGGCGGACCGCGATCCTCCCGCTCCTCGAGGAACGCCACTACGGCGACGGCACGGACGTCCACCAGCGGTACGCCCTGGCCGAGATCCGTGCGGAGGTTCGTCGAGCGTCCGCCGGCCCGCTCGACGACGAGGACGACGATGCCCTCGGTGCACCTGTCGCTGACTGAGGGCGGCCCGAGCGAGACCAGGGACCTCGACGACGCGGTGGTCGAGGCGCTCGTCGCGACCGAGGTGATCACAGCCAGGCGCACGTCGGTGCCCGGACGTTGGGATGTGTTCCCGGCGAACCGCGTCGGAGTCGTCACCGCCGGCGACGTGCAGGTGAGTGTGGCCCCGAAGGTCCTGATCGACCGCATCGTCTTCATGCTCGGTTACGCCCGTGACCCCGCGTACTGGCGGGACACCGACGTCGAGCTCGACTCGCGTTCCGATCTTCCTGAGGCACTCGCCCACGCGCTCCTCCGCCACGCGCGTTCTGCGATGTGGCGCGGGATCCTGCAGGGCTACCGCCAGGTCGACGAGACGACGACGGTGCTACGCGGCCGCATCCGCGACGCCGACCAGATCCGCCGCTGGTTCGGCCGCCTCGTCCCTCTCGAGGTCACGTACGACGACTACACAGTGGACATCGCCGAGAACCAGGTGATCCTCAGCGCGACGCTCCGGCTCCTGCGCGCGCCCGGCCTGGCCCGGGCGACCCGCCGCGGGCTCCAGCAGCTACGCGTCCTGCTTTCCGAGGTGTCCCCGCTCAGCGGCGGTGCGCCGCTACCGACGTGGACGATCACGCGCCTCAACCAGCGGTACGCGCCTGCCTTGGCCGTCGCCGAGCTCGTCCTGCGCTCGACGTCGTTCGACCAGCAACGCGGGGACCTGCGGGTCAGCGGGTTCCTGGTGTCGATGCCCGGCATCTTCGAGGACTTCGTCTGCACCACGCTCGGTGCCGTCCTCGAGCGTTCCGGTGGCCGGTCCCACGCGCAGTGGCGCACCCACCTCGACACCGCGGGTGCCGTTCCCATCCGCCCCGACCTGATCTGGGAGCGCGGCGGGGTCCCCCGCATCGTCGTCGATGCGAAGTACAAGGCCGAGAAGCCCTCCGGCTACCCGCAAGCCGACCTGTACCAGCTCCTCGCCTACTGCACCGCGCTCGACCTGACCGACGGCCACCTGGTCTACGCCCGCGGTGAGGAGCAGGCATGCGTGCATGAGATCCGCAACTCCCCGATCCGCATCCACTGCCACACCCTCGACCTGAACGCAGCCCCACGCGACCTCCTGGTGCAGGTCGATCACATCGGCGCCCGACTCGCTGCACTGACGAGCACCACGCGCCGGACCCGCAGCGTGGGCTGACGTTCTGCACTCCGCGCCGCGCGCGCCTACGGGGGCGGCGTGCTGACGAACCGCCCCGCACCGCACGCGCGGTTCACGCCCGTGCTGATCGTCGCCGACCTCCCGCGCCGCGGTCGCCGGCCAACCTGCCGGATGAGCGGCTCGTGCCGGTGCTGCGTGCCATCCAGGGCGCGCGATCGGTCACCGCGACAGCACGAGCCATCTGGACCATGCCGGGTCACCTCGTGTCAGCCAGCGCGCTGACAACGTCCACTGCAGATCTCGTGGCCAACGCACGCCTGTCCGTCGTGTGCTCCACGTTCAACTTCCAGGCCACCTCCGGGCTGTGGCGCGCCTTGAGCGACACAGCCTCCCGGCCGGAGCTCTCCGTCAGGGTCTACATCGACGCCGGCGCATCGGCTGCCCCGAAGACCGGCCCCGATGCGAAGGCCACCGCGACACAACTGTTTCCTGCGAGCCGGCTGGAACTTCTGGCGGCAACGGCGGTCGGCGAGAGGCGCAGGCTGCAAGCCACGGCTATTGCCCCAAGGCACAGTTCGATGAGGGCCGAGGCACTCCTCTTGGGCGACCACCCTCAGCGAGTCACGACGGCCACGGCCACCGCGCGCGGTGCAGGTTCCGGTCGCTCCGCGAAGTGCGACCGTCGAGAAAGCCCGTCCGCACTTGCCGCACGGGTAGCCCGGACGACACAGTGCAGCCCATGACAAGCTCGACAATCGAGATGATCTCCGCCGTGAGTTCGCTCGTGGCTGGCGTTGCAGCCGCGGGCGCGGTGTTCTACGCAGCGAAACAGGTCGGCGCCGCGACCCGCGACCGCCGCGAACAGCGCGCTCGTGAGGTCGACGGTGTGAGCGTCGCCTGGCTTCCTCTCGAGGCTCCTGATCACCCGGACGGCGACGGCCTGGCCTCGTGGCTCTACGAGTTTCGAATCGACAATCCCGCCGGTCTTCCGATCGACGACGTCAGGGCGACAGTGCATTTCCCCGTGCCCGTGCGCCGCATCCGCTACAGCGGCCACGTCGAGGGCGAGACGACGAGCCTGCAGCTCACCACCCCTGTCATCGCCGCCCACGGACATCGAGTGTGGACGCGACGCCTGCTCCTCCGTTTCGATGCGGACGACACTCTGGAGAAGACGCGCGCGGAGGTGACGTTCTCGACGGTCTCCGGGGAGCGTCATGTGAACCACTGGCCGAAGCACCGCGCATCCGCGGGCACAGCCGAGTGATCACGAGGGAGCGAGCCTCGCGGCCGTGCAGGAGCAGAGACAGCTCGAGCTCCCGGCCGACGACGGCGACGGGCTCGACATCAGTGTCGACGTCGACGGTCAGGGCTGGTGGGCGGTCGTCGCTGCGACGCGCGGCGCGGACCCGAAGCGGACGTTGACCTGCACGGCCGTCCCCGACTCCGGTCCTCTCGGAGCCCGAGCAGCGTCGTGGTCGGTAGCGGAGGGATAGACGACGATCGCGGCGGGCCGCGCTCAGGGCTGGCGGCGGTGGAGCGTCCACGCGTCGGCCGTGTCGAGATCCCCGTCGGCCACGCGGGTGAAGACGAGCCGGTCGTGCAGCCGGTCGCGTCGGCCCGCCCACAGCTCGACCTCGTCGCACGCGATCCGCCAGCCGCCCCACCCGTCGGGGACCGGGACGTCGTCGGGAGACCCGGTGTCCGGGTAGAGCGCGGCGTACCGCTCGTAGGCGGCGACCAGCGTCGCCCGGTCCGCGACCGGCTGCGACTGGTCCGAGGCCCACGCGCTGATCCGCGACCCCCAGGGTCGCGTCGCGAAGTAGGCGGCGATCTCGTCGCGGCCCACAGGGACCGCCCGCCCACGGAACCGGACCGCGCGGTACATCGCCGGCCACGTGAGTGATGCGGCGACCGACCCTGTGGCGACGATCTCCCGGCTCTTGGCGGACCCCAGGTCGGTGACGAAGCCGGGCCCGCGCTCGTCGAGGAACCGCATGAGCACGGTGCGGACGTTCGCGTGCCCGTCGGAGTCGACCGTCGCGACGGACAGCGCGGTGGGCTCGACGACGTCCCCGCGCTCGGCCTGACGCGCCTGCGCGTCGGCCACCCACGCCCGGACCTGCCGCAACGGTGTCGGCGCCACGCCGTCCTCGCTCAGCCCCTCACCCGCGTACTCGCTGCGCACGCCGCCCTCCTTCACTCACTCGTGCTCGATCGCGACCGCGTCCTGGCCGACCCAGCCGGGCGCGTCCGGGTCCACCGCGGAGTTCCCGACGAGCGTCGCCAGGCTCGCCTCGAGGCGCGCGAGCTCCGCGGCGCCCAGCTTCTCCTCCCACCGGGCGCGCAGGTCCTCGAAGACCGCTTCGCCCTCGCGCAGGACGTCGAGCCCGCGCGCGGTGACCTGGAGCCGGTTGCGTCGCGCGTCGGACGGGTCCGGTTCGCTCGACACGTAGCCGCGCGCGACGAGCACCGCGACGGTCTTCGCTGCCGCCTGCTTGGAGACGGACAGACGTCGTGCGACGTCGGACGCGCTGTCGGCGCCGGCGATGATCGCGCGCATCGCGAACTCGTGGGTCGGGCGGAAGTCGTCGTAGCCGCGGGCGGCGAGCTCGGCCATCGCGCCGTCCACGAGCGTGCGGAAGCCGCCGAGCAGCAGCAGGGCGAGGTCAGCGCCGGACCGGGACATGACGACGAGCCTAGACACCCCGATGGACATGGACAACTAAGTTGTCTACTGTGATGGACAACCTAGTTGTCTATTTGAGGAGTCGACGATGAGCACCACGCAGGCGACCATCCCCGCCGTCGCGCACCACACCGCGCGGATCAACGGTGTGCAGCTCCACTACGTCACCGCGGGGGCCACCGGGTCGCCCCTCCTGCTCGTGCACGGCTTCCCGGAGACCTGGTGGACGTTCCACAAGGTCATCCCGCTGCTCGCACGGACCCACCGGGTCGTCGCCGTCGACCTGCGCGGCTTCGGCGACTCCAGCACCGCCGAGGACGACCACGACAGCACGACCGCCGCGGAGGACCTGCACGGGCTCATCGAGCACCTCGGCTGGGGGCCAGTACACGTGAGCGCGCAGGACATCGGCGGAGGGGCCGTGTTCCGGCTCGTGGCCGCGCACCCGCAGGACGTCCTGAGCCTCACGGCGATCGAGATGGGCCTGGCCGGGTTCGGCCTGGAAGGGCTGGCCGACGTCACGCACGGCGGCTCCTGGCACATCGGCGCCCTGACGACGGCCGGCATCCCAGAGCTGCTGTTCGCCGGCCGCGAGCGCGAGCTGCTCGGCCAGTGGGCCTTCCCGAGCCTGACCGCCGTCGCCGGGTCCGTCACCGACGCCGACGTCGACGAGTTCGCCCGCACGTACGCCCGGCCCGGCGGCTGGCGCGGAGCCGTCGGCCTCTACCGCTCGATGCTCTCCGAGGGCGACGACCTCAGGACCCTGGCGGAGTCGAGGCCGCTGACCGTGCCCGTGCTCGCCGTCGGCGCCGGCGGCGGGCCGTTCACCTCCGCGACGCTCGGTCAGGTCACGGCGGATGAGGTCACCGCGGTCCAGCTCGACGGCGTCGGTCACTACGCCGCGCTGGAGGCTCCCGATGCGCTCGCGGCGGCGATCCTCGACTTCACCAGCTCCGTCGACGCGCCCTGACCCCGGGGGCGCGGCTGCCCGGCTCGCCACAGGCGCTCGTCGGGCGGACTCCCGCGACGACGACGACAACGACAACGACGACGACGACGACGACGACGACGACGGTGCCCCACGCCAGCTCGGTGTGGGGCACCGCCGTCGGACGGTCGCGTCCGCCGGACGCTCAAGGGCTCAGAGCGTGATGACGACGGTCGAGATGCTCCGGGCGGGGACGTCGACCGTCACCTGGCTGCCGTTGACGCTCGTGGTCCGCGCCGCGCGGCTCGAGTACTGCGACGTCATCGTCTGGAGCGCGGACCTGACGCCCTGCGGCGCCTGGATGACGGCGCCGTTCACCGCGCTCGTCGAGCGGTTGAGCATGACGAGCGTGATCTTGCCGTCGCCCTCGTAGGCCGTGACCTCGAGCGGGGACGCCTTCGAGCTCTTCGTCAGGCCGACCCGCTGGTAGCCCGGGCGGACGTACTTGGCGTACTGCGAGAAGGCCCAGCCGCGCTTGAGGACGGCGCCGCCGGTGGTGCCGAACGCCGACTCACCGTCGCCGATGAACGAGTAGTAGCGCCGCCCGTACCACCAGACGTACGCGCTCCAGCTGGACTGCATCGACCGGTCCACGGTGTACATGACCTTGTCGAGGGTCTCGTTCCAGGCGGCGGCGTTCGACGGGTCGCCCCAGATGTTCGAGCCGTTGCCGTCGGCCTGGTGGTAGTTCCACTCCGTCATCCACTGGTTCTTGCCGTACTGCGCGGCGAGCGGGTACGGCGCGAGGTTCGGCCCGTTCTCCTGGCCGTAGATGTGGCCGCCGACGTACCCGATGTTGTTGCGGGCCGCGGCGTCGTTGAGCGTCGGGTCGCTGTAGGACCGGTTGAACCCGAGCGACTCGGCCACCATCAGCTTCGTGTTCTGCACCTTGGCGCCCTGGTCGCGCACGAAGGTACGCATCTGCTCCCCGGTCCAGGCCATCGAGTCGTAGTCGGGGTGCCAGTCGGGCTCGTTCTGCACCGACGTCACGTCGATCGTGACGCCCTGGTTACGCATGTACTGCACGTAGCTGTTCAGGTGGTTGGCGTAGTCGTCGTAGTAGTCGGACTTGAGCGACCCGCCGCCGGTGCGGCTGTTGTTCGTCTTCCACGCCGCGGGCGCGGTCCACGGCGAGGCCAGGATCTTCACGTTCGAGCCGTACGACTTCGCCGTCTTGAGCGCGCTGACCTGCGTGCCCCACTCGCTCGACACCGGCGAGATGCCCGTGCGCACGATGGACAGGCCCAGCTGGTTGTCCCCCATCCCGACGAGCGTCTGGGTGTCGGCCGTCGACCACGCGCCTCCCCAGATCGACACGGCGGCACCGAAGCCGTCGATCGTCTGGTACTTGGTGCCGGTGTTGACGGTCAGGTCAGCCGGGGAGGTCGGCGGCGGCGTCTGCGTGGCGGAGGGCGTGGGGGTCGGCGTCGGGGTGGGCGTCGGTGTCGGCGTCGGAGTGCCGGTGGTCGACCCCGTGCACGTGGTCCCGTTGAGCGTGAACGCGGTGGGGGCCGGGTTGGAGCCGCCGTAGCTGCCGTTGAAGCCGATCTCCGCCGCTGCGCCGGTGCCCAGTGAGCCGTTGTACGACGCGTTCCTCGCGGACACCACGGCGCCGCTCTGGGTGAGCGTGGTGTTCCACGCCTGGGTCACGGTCTGACCCGCGGGGAAGGTCCAGGAGAGCAGCCAGCTGCTGAGCGGGTCACCGAGGTTCGTGACCTTGACGTTGGCCGTGAACCCGCCGTTCCACTGCGAGGGGACGACGTAGTCCACCCGGCAGCCGGTCGCAGCGGTCGCCGCGGGCGCCACCGCGACCGTCCCCCCGGTGATCAGCGTCGCCACCGCCAGAGCCGCGGGCCAGATCCGGCGCCGCCATTGAGTTCCTCGCATGATTCGTCCGATCGCCGTTGGTCGTTCGACGCGCGCCGACGGTCCCCGTGGGCAGTCGGCGGACTGGGCCGGAAGTCACCGGTCGGCGTGACTCTGGCGGGCGGGATCGACCTTGTCCAGCGGCCCTGCCCCTAACCGTTTGGGCCGATCGCAGGCCCCCCGAGCCCCGTGCAACAGTGGGGATTTCCCGCCCTGTGAGCGCTCACATCGGAGGCAAGACATGCACCGACTCGGCCGACGGCTGCTGCTCGCCGTCACCCTCTGCGTCGCACTGGCCGGAGGCGTCGTGGCGCAGTCCGCGCCCGCCACCGCCGAGAGCAACGGGGGCACGCGCGTGATGCCCCTGGGCGACTCCATCACGGAGGGCTACCCCGGTGGGGGCGGCTACCGCGTCGGGCTGTGGCAGCGCCTGGCGCAGAACGGCTACACCACCGACTTCGTCGGGTCGGCCTTCAACGGCCCGGCCAGCCTGTGGGACCACGACCACGAGGGGCACGGAGGCTGGCGGATCGACCAGATCGACGCCAACGTCGTGAACTGGGTGCGCACCTACCAGCCGCGCACCGTGCTGCTGCACATCGGCACCAACGACATCACCCAGAACCGCGACCTGGCGAACGCACCCGCCCGGCTCGCGTCCGTCGTCGACAAGATCACGAGCACCTCCCCGCAGACCGACGTCTTCGTCGCGACCCTGATCCCGGTGTCGTTCGCCGACTCGCAGGTCCGGGCCTACAACTCCGCCATCCCCGGCATCGTGTCGAGCAGGGCAGCCGCCGGGAAGAAGGTCCACCTCGTCGACATGTACCGGGCGCTGACCACCGCCGACTTGGGCGACGGCGTTCACCCCAACGCGACGGGCTACGACAAGATGGCCGCCGCCTGGTTCACCGCGCTGCGCGCCGTGCCGGGAAGCATCGGGAACCCCAGCGGCGGCTCCGACCCGGGCCAGGGCTCCGGTCCCGTGGACACCTCCGCCTGGTACGCGCTCGTCAACCGCAACAGCGGCAAAGCCCTCGACGTCTACAACCTGTCCACCGCGGACGGCGCGCGCATCACCCAGTGGTCGCGCAACAACGGCAACCAGCAGCAGTGGCAGTTCGTCAACGCCGGCAACGGCTACTACAAGGTGAAGTCGCGGCTGTCGGGCAAGGTCCTCGACGTGTCCGCGAGGTCCACCGCCGACGGCGCGGCGATCATCCAGTGGAGCGACAACAACGCCGCCAACCAGCAGTTCAGCCTCCAGACGATCGACGGGTACGTCCAGCTGATCGCCCGCAACAGCGGCAAGGCCGTCGAGGTGCAGGGCGCGTCCACGGCAGACGGCGCGAACATCGTCCAGTACTCCGACTGGAACGGCGCCAACCAGCAGTGGCAGCTCGTCAAGACGGGCTGAGACAGGCGGGCTGGGACCCGGGGGCACCCGCACCATGCCGGTAGGCCCGACGAGGACCCGCGCCGACGACGCCGGATGTTGGGGCATTGGTCCCTTTCGTCCGGACCGTCGCCGTGGGTGAGCACCCACGCGCGCGTCCCGAGCAGGGTGAAGTCACCGCTCTGAGTTGTGCCGCTCGGCGACCGCGGTCTACCCCGGGGTCAAGGGGCAGCGAGAGTCGAGGCGCCGCCTCGCTCTGCCCAGGAGGAGCGCGACATGGCGACCTCGCGAGGAGGACGGCACACCAGAGCGGCTCGGAGGGGAGCTGGATGGTGGTCGGTCTCGGTGCTCGGTCTCGCCGCGCTCGGGCTGGTCGCCGCATCGCCCGCCGCCGCGACGGGACGAGGCCACGTCGTCAGCCTGTCCGCGCCCACGCGCGTCGTCGCGGGTGTCCCGTTCGACGTCACCGTCCGGCTCCGCCCCACCGGCCGGGACACCGGGCCGTACGTCGGCACGGTGAGCTTCTCGACCGACGACCGGCAGGTGCGCGCGCTGCCGCCGGACTACACGTTCACGCGGGCGGACGGCGGGGTGCACACGTTCACCGGCGTGACGCTCGTCGGGACGGGCCACCACCGGCTCACGGTCCGCGACACCCGCAGCCACCGGCTGCAGGACGCGGACCGCATCACGGTCGCGAACGCCGGGGCTGCGATCGAGGGGCAGGTGCTCGCGAACTTCGACCCCGTGCTCGGCGCCACCGTCACGGTGTACGACGCGGTCACGGGAAGAGCCCTGAAGTCCGGACCGGCGAACGTCGACGACAACCACTACCGGATCACGGGACTGCCGGCGGGAAAGGTCAAGGTCGGCGCGGTCGCGCCCGGCCCGTACGCGCCCGACTTCGCGAACGACCGGGACACCCTCGAGCAGGCGAACGTCTTCACGCTGCTCCCCGGCCGGACGTTGACGCAGAGCTGGGACGAGCCCTTCGGCCCGTACCTGGATCTCGAGCGCCTCTACCCGGAGAGCTCCGTGCGCATCGGTGACGACGGGGTCGTCGTCCCGACCGCCGTGAACGACCGTGGCCAGGTCGTCGGCTACCACTACGGCGACGTGGCGAACGAGGACCGGACGCCGTTCATCTGGCAGGAGGGAGTGACGACGGACCTCGAGGGCGACTGGCAGCCATGCGCCCTCAACAACGCGGGCGAGATCGTCGGGGACCCCGCGTACCACTGGCAGGACGGCACGCTGACCGTCCTCGCGACGAACTCGTCCGTGCACCGCATCACCGAGAACGGCTGGACGGGCGGGACCCGCTACGACACGGACGGCGACCGCATCGGGCCCGAGACGGCCTACGTGTGGCGGGCCGGCGTCAGGACGGACCTCGTCGTCAGCCCGGTGATCACCCGGCTCGCAAGCATCGGCGGACGGGGCTGCGGCATCGAGAGCCACAGCACGCTGCGGTTCCAGGACGTCAACGACCAGGGCACGTTCCTGGGACTCGGTGTCACTCGCGAGGGTGTCGAGGTGGGCTTCGTCGTCGAACGGGGACGCGCACGCGTGCTGCGCGACGCGACCGGTGCCATGTGGGGCCTCGACCTCAACGACGCCGGGCAGGTCGCAGGCGCGGTCCAGCGCCACGGCACGGCACCCCGGGCGGCGATCTGGACGAACGGGCGGATCACTCAGGTGCACGTCCCAGGGCTGCGCGCCGACGAGTCGTCCTGGGCGACGGCGATCAACGAGCGCGGCGAGGCCGTGGTCGTCACCGGGTCGCACCTCTCGGAGTGGCCGCTCGGCCGCACGTACCTGTGGCAGCGCGGGAAGCTCACGCTCGTCGGCCCGAAGGGGCTGCAGACCTTCGCCAACCAGGTCAACGACGCCGGGCAGGTGGCGGGGGTCGCCCTGCTGGACCCCGCTGAGGGGACGCGCCAGGCGTTCGTGTGGCAGCCGGGCGACCTGCTGATGCTCGGCCAGGGCGGCGAGGGTGTCGCGAAGGTCGTCGACCTGAGCGAGCGCGGGCACGTCCTCGCGCTGGCCTACCGGTCGGTCGCGGGTGCCGACACCCCCTATGCCCTCACGTGGCGGATGCCGCCGAAGCCACGCTGACCCCCTGCCGATCCGCTCCGCCCGGCGCCCCCTCATGCCCACGCCGGTCGGAGCCGCGAGCTGGAGTCGGACCGCGGAGCACAGGAACGAGTCGCGCGTCGGCGTCGATGCAGGTCACCGCGCCGGGGTGACTCGAGCTGCGCGGTGCATTCTCGTCGCGAGGCGGTCGAACGCCTGCGCCAGCTCGTCGCCGTCGAGAACCTCGATGTCCGCGCCGAGCTGGGTCAGCCACAGCGCGAGCCGGTCCGGGTCGTCTGCGCCGAGCTCGAACCGGCATGCGGACCCGTCGATCTCCTCGATGTCGAGGGAGATCGGGAGCGTGGCCCTGACCGTGGCCGCGGGGGCGTGGACCAGGACCTGCGCGCGGTACGCCCACGCCGCCTTGCTGACGCGCGCGACGACGAGCGCGACGGCCTCGTCCTCGCCGATCGACCGCGGCCGGAACCGGGCGCCCGTGGGTGGGCGGGGCGTCATGCGGTCGACGCGGAAGACGCGCCAGTCGTCCCGGTCGAGGTCCCAGGCGAGCAGGTACCAGAGCGGGCCCCAGGCGACGAGCCGTTGCGGCTCGGTGTGGCGGGCGGCGGCCCGGCCGTGACGCGTGGTGTAGCCGAACCGGAGACGCTCACGGCCACGGATGGCGGCGGCCACCGTGCCGAGCACCGACAGGTCGAGCGGGGGGCCCGCCGCCGGGACGGCGCTCGTGGAGTCGCGGACCGCCTCGACGCGGCGGCGCAGCCGTGAAGGCAGGACCTGCTCGAGCTTCGCGAGGGCCGTGAGCGACGTCTCCGCCATGGCGAGCCCGCGGCCGGCTGCGGCACCGAGCGCGACCGCGACGGCGACCGTCTCGTCGTCGTCCAGCAGGAGCGGCGGCATCGCCGTCCCCGCGACCAACCGGTACCCGCCGGCCACGCCGGGACGCGCGTCCACCGGGTAGCCCAGCGAGCGCAGCTTGGTGACGTCGGCCCGCACGGTCCTCGTGCTGACGTCCAGGCGTGCGGCGAGCTCGGCGCTCGTCCAGTCGCGCTTGGCCTGCAGCAACGAGAGCATGCGGAGCAGTCGCGCCGAGGTCTCCACCATGGCCGCGATCCTGGCACCGATCGCGGAAGGAAGTCCGCCGCATCGCCTGGGAGCGTCTCGTTCCATGACCAAGAACGCACTGATCCCGTTCCGCATCGACATCCCGCAGGCCGAGGTCGACGACCTTCGCCAGCGCCTGGCGCGCACCCGCTGGCCCGACCCCGTGCCGGGCCGCGACGACCGCTCCGACTTCAGCCGCGGCATCCCGCTCACCTACCTCCGGGAGCTCGCCGAGTACTGGCAGCACGAGTTCGACTGGCGCGCGCAGGAGGCACGGCTCAACGAGCACGAGCACCTGACGACGGTCGTCGACGGCCAGACCTTCCACGTCCTGCACGCGCGTTCGACGAACCCCGACGCGACGCCGCTCGTGCTCAACCACGGCTGGCCCGGCTCGTTCGTGGAGTACCAGCGCCTGATCCCCTTGCTCACCGGCGACTTCCACGTGGTGGTGCCGTCGCTGCCCGGCTTCGGCTTCTCGACGCCGCTGTCGGGCACCGGCTGGGAGCTGGCGCGCACCGCGGAGGCCTACGCCCAGGTCATGACGCGGCTGGGCTACGACAGGTTCGCGGTCCACGGCACCGACATCGGCTCGGGCACCACCAGCCTGCTCGCGGCACGCCACCCCGAGCGGGTCATCGGCACGCACGTCGGCTGCGACCGGCGGTTGCTCGCGATGGTCGGGCACCAGTTCCCCGTGCCCGACGGGTTGTCCGACGACGAGGTCGCCGCGCTCGAGGCCGTACGCGCCGGGCTCGTCGGCGAGCGCGGCTACCTCGAGCTGCAGAACCACCGTCCCGACACGATCGGGCCGGCGCTCACCGACTCCCCCGTGGGCCAGCTCGCCTGGATCGCCGAGAAGTTCAGCCCTCGCGGCGGCGCCCGGCTGCCCGACGAGGCGGTCGACCGCGACCAGCTCCTGACGAACGTCAGCCTGTACTGGTTCACCCGCAGCGGGGCGTCGAGCGCCCAGCTCTACTACGAGGCGGAGCACTCGACGATCGACTACTTCGCCTTCGCCCCCACGGTGCCGTCCGGGTGGGCCGTGTTCGACACCCATCCGCTCATGCGCCGCGCGCTGGACCCGTGGGGTGCGGCGGCGCACTGGAGCGAGTTCGACGAGGGCGGCCACTTCCCCGCGATGGACGCGACGGAGCTGCTCGCCGACGACCTGCGCACCTTCGTCCGCAGCCTCTCGTGACCCGGCGCCCGGGCCGGCCGCGCGGAGACCTCTTCGCTGCGGCCGGTCCGGGCCGCGGTGCCACCCTGGCTGCAGGTCGAGTCGAGCGGGTCGCGACCGAGCGACCGGCTGGACAGGGCGGGCGCGCAGGACCGCCTTTCAGAACTGCCGGACCGTGGCCGGGCTGTGGCCGTGGACGGACTCGGCCACCACCGCGCCCGTCTCGTGAAACCCGAGCTTCTCGAGCACCCGGCGCGACGCCACGTTCCAGTCCCACACGGTCGCCCACAGCCGGGGGTAGCCCGCCTCGCGCGCCCAGGCGACCACCGCTCCGCCCGCCTCGGTGGCGTAGCCACGGCCGTGCGCAGACCGCAGCAGCTCGAAGGCCAGCTCCCGCTCGTCGGGAGACGCACTCCCGGAGCCGGTCAGGCCGCAGTACCCGATCACCTCGGCCGTGTCCCTGCGGTGGACAGCGAGGAGCCCCGGCTCCTCCTTGAGCCGCCCGGCGATCTCCGCCACCGTTGGCCGACCCTCGGCGTCGATCCTCCGGTGCTGCGGCACCCGCAGGTCCCTCTCCGTCCACAGCCGGCGGTAGGTCGCGGCCTCGTCGACCTGTCGGGGCCGCAGCACGAGGCGCTCGGTCTCGAGGGTGCCCAGCCTGCGGATCGCCGCCATACGGCGATGGTGTCACCACGAGGCCGCGACGCCGAGAGGTGACTCGACCCCGCCACGGTCAGGCGGCGGCTCAGCTCGGCTCGACCGGTAGCCAGAGCTCGACCGTGGCGGTGCTGAAGTCGTCGGCGCGGTCGACAACCGCGACGATCTCCGGCCCGGGCCGCAGGCGCCAGGGGTTCGACGGGAACCACTCGGTCGCCGTCGCGGCCCACAGGGTCTGCAGCGCGTCCGGGTAGGGACCGGACGCTCGGAAGACCGCCCACGCGCCGGCCTCGACCGGCAGGACGTCCAGGTCGTCGGGGGCCGTGCCGGCGTCGGCGACCGCGACGCCGTGCAGGTAGGTGAGCTCGGAGCCCTCGCGGCGGTCCGGGTCCAGGTCGGCGCTCACGGCGAGCAGACCGTGCGGCTCGGTGTCGCCCAGCGCCTTGAGCCGCTGGTGCTCCTGCGGCGCGAGCGACGACACGTGCAGCGCGATGGCCGGGTTGACGCCCTGGTGCACGAGCGGGACGCGGGTGGCGTGGCCGGCCAGGTGGAAGGCGGGTCGGGTGACGAGGCGGACGTCCATGGGAGCTGCTCCTTCGACGGTCAGGCGGAACCTGAGACAGGGCTGGGTGCGGAAGGGGCCACCGTCGCGACGGGCCTGACCGGGGCTCACGCCGTGCACCGCCTGGAACGCCCGGCCGAACGCCTCGGCGGACCCGTAGCCGTAGCGCACGGCGAGGGTCAGCAGGTCGTCGGACCCGGCGACAAGGTCCGCCGCGGCCGCCGTCATCCGCCGACGCCGCACGTACTCCGACAACGGCATCCCGGCGAGCGCCGAGAACATCCGCCGCAGGTGGTACTCGGTGGTCCCGAGCCGGGCGGCGAGCCGGTCGACGCGCAGGTCCTCGGTGAGGTCGTCCTCGACGAGGTCCACGAGCTGGTTGAGCCAGGTGATCACGGTGCTCCCTTCCGACGACCACTGTCGCCGCGTGCGCACGCCTGGGACCCGATCATCGCGGTTCGTCCCGATCAGTCGCGCGCCGCGGCCGACGAGTGACGCGCGGCCCTCTGCGACGAACGCTGCGTCGGCAGCCCGACGACGCGGCCCGACGGACCGGGGCCGGCTAACTGTTTCGGACGCTGTCCCGGCGGTTGCCCGCCGACGGAGTGCTGCCCACGATGGCGAGCGATGTGAGCGCTCATATGAGCCGCCCGGACGGCTCGTCCACCTCCACCGCACAAGGGAGTGCCGCTCGTGAGAACTTCTCGTCGTCTTCGCTGGTGCACCGCGCTGGTCACGTCCGCACTGACGGTGTCCGCCCTCACCCTCGGCTCGGGCGCGCAGGCGGCTCAGCCGACGGCCGCGCTCGCCGCCGCGGGCGCGCCGACCGTCGAGGAGCCGGCGCCGTTGCCGCCGCTGGGCTGGAACAGCTGGAACACGTTCTACTGCACCATCGACGAGCAGATGGTCCGGCAGACCGCGGACGCGATGGTGAGCTCGGGGATGGCGGCGGCCGGGTACCAGTACGTCGTCGTCGACGACTGCTGGATGCAGGACACGCGCGACGCGAACGGCAACCTGCGGGCGCGCACCGACCGGTTCCCGTCGGGCATGAAGGCGCTCGGCGACTACATCCACGGCAAGGGGCTGAAGTTCGGGATCTACCACGCGCCACGCGAGAAGACCTGCAACCAGTACTTCGCGAACCTGCCGGGCACGTCGTCGTACGGGCGTGAGGTGCAGGACGCGAACCTGTTCGCGTCCTGGGGCGTCGACTACGTCAAGCACGACTGGTGCGACCCGCGTGGCAACGTGAGCGAGCAGGCCGCCGTGTTCAAGCGGTTCGGCGACGCGCTCAAGGCCACCGGGCGCCCGATCGTGTACTCGATCAACCCGAACAGCGCGCACTCCAACACCGCCCCGACGTACTCGGGCTGGGGCGCGTTCTCGGACCTGTGGCGTACGTCGGAGGACCTGTCGGCCTCCTGGTCGACGGGCTGCTCCCCGTCGGCCGACTGCTTCGTCGGCATCACCGAGGCCCTCGACATCGTCGAGCCCATGCGTGAGTGGACCAAGGCGGGCCAGTACAACGACCCCGACATGCTGATGGTCGGCGTGCGCAACGCCCTCAGCCTCACCGAGAACCGCGCGCACATGAGCATGTGGGCGATGCTCAGCGCACCGCTCATCGCGGGCAACGACCTGCGGAACATGAGCGCGGACGTCCGCGGCATCCTCACCCACCCGGACGTCCTCGCGATCGACCAGGACCCGCTGGTGCGACAGGCCGATCGGGTGCGCGACGACGGTGACGCCGAGGTCTGGGCGAAGCCGCTCGCGGACGGCTCGGTGGCCGTCGCGCTGCTCAACCGCGGCAACGGCACCAGGCAGATCTCGACGACTCTCAGCCAGGTCGGGCTCGGCTCCGGGACCTACCAGTACCGCGAGGTCTGGACGGGCGCGACGGGTGCGACGACGAGCCAGCTCTCCGCGCAGGTCGCCCCGCACGGCGTCGCCCTGTTCCGGGTGAGCGCCGGTGGCACCACCCCGCCGCCGCCGACCGGCTCCGCACTGGTCAGCGCGTCGTCGGGACGGTGCCTCGACGTGCCGGGCAGCGCGACGACGAACGGCACGGGCCTGGTCATCTGGGACTGCCACTCGGCGGCCAACCAGACGTGGACCGCCGGCTCCGACGGCACGCTGCGCTCGCTGGGCAGATGCCTCGACGCGCCCCCGAGCGCCACCGCCGGCACGCGCGTGCAGCTGTGGGACTGCAACGGCGGCACCAACCAGCAGTGGACGTTCCAGAGCAACGGCACCATCCGCGGCGCGCGGTCGGGCCTGTGCCTGGACGTGGACCGCAACCTCACCGCGAACAGCACCGCGGTGCTGCTGTGGACGTGCACGGGGTCGACGAACCAGGTCTGGTCACGCCGGTGAGGCGGGCTCAGCCAGGCGTCGGTCGTCGGGGCGAGGGGGTCAGGACACGACCTCGAGCCCGGTGGCCCGTGCGGCGTCGTCGAGACCCCCGGCGTTCTGGACGTCGTTGAAGCCGAGCTCCTCCAGGTAGTCGACCGCGACGCCCGCGCGGCTCCCCGAGCGGCAGTACACGACGTAGCTGCCCTCGGGGTCGAGCGCGGCGACCTGGCCCGCGAAGCCCGGGCTCTGGACGTCGTAGTTGACGGCGTCCTCGAGGTGGCCCGCGCCGTACTCGGCGGCGGTGCGCACGTCGATCACCACCGTGTCGGCGTCCATCTCGACGTCCGCCGACGACGTGCACCCGGCCAGCGCGAGGGCGCCGACGAGCGCCACCAGGCCGGAGACCCGCGCGGCCCGTGCGTTCCTGATCATGCGAAGTTCCTTCGTGAAGCCGAGCGAGCGCATGCCGCGGGGTCGCGGCTCAGCGGCCGAAGAGCCGGGCGAGGAAGCCACCCGACGAGGGGGCGTCCGGGTGTCCCGGGCACCACTGGGCCGCGGGGACGGAGCGCTTGACGCCGTCGACGTGCTGGCCGCAGCCGGCCCAGGTGGTCTTGCCGCAGGTCTTGCAGGTGGTCGGGTAGCACATGGGGGTCTCCTTGGGTGAGGGGCGTGGGGGTCAGCCGGCGGCCATCTGATACGAGACTGTATACCCCCGGGGGTATAGATGGCTACCTGTGTGACCGTGACGAGGCGCGCATCAGCGCGACCGCGACGACCTGCAGACGGCGGGCAGCGTCGCGGCGAACGCGAGCGGCGGCACAGCCGCGACCAGCACCGGGACCGTGAGGACGACGCCGGGCCGAACCGGTCGTGCAGCGCGCCGACGATGAGCGCGCCGATCGCCGGCGCGAGCATGGCGCCGGCGTAGACCACCGGCACCAGGGCCGCGTCGAGGAGCCCCTGGTCGACGAGGCGGTAGGAGGCACCACCCGCCACGCGCTCGAGCGCTCGGCGCTCTGCGACCCTGTCCTCACGCCCCGACGGCAGGCGTCTCGGTCGCGCGGCGTCGCTAGGCGGCCGCGCTGCTCGTCGGCTCCGCGAGCAGGTCGGCGAGCGCCGCCGCGGTCTCCAGGCGGGCGATCCTCGGCAGGATCACCTCGAGGGCGTTCGTGTGCGCCGACGCGACAAGATCGGTGACGGCGTCGTGCGCGACGACCACCTCGTAGCCGAGCTCGCGCGCAGTCCGCGCGGTGGACTCCACGCCGATGCTCGTCGCGATCCCGGCGACGACCACCGAACGCACGCCCCGGCGGCGCAGGCGCGAGTCGAGCTCGGTGCCGGTGAAGGCGTCCCACCCGCGCTTGGCGACGTGCAGGTCGGACGACGAGATGGGGACGCGGGGGTCGAGCTCGGAGAAGTCGGCAGGCTGCGCGACGGCGGGACCGGGCGAGTCGGTGCGGCCGCGCAGCAGGTCGCCGCCGTCGGGCGAGAACTCGATGCGGACGCGCACGACCGGGCGCCCCGCCCGGTGCGCGGCGGCGGCGAGCAGGGCGGCGCGGGCGACGACGACCGCCGGGTCGTGGACCGTCGGGAGGGCGGTGATGCCCTTCTGAAGGTCCACGAGGACGAGGGCGGTGGCGGGATCGAGCACGTCGACGGGCATGGGGGACTCCTGACTCTGGGAGAGAAAGACAGCAAGACTGTCTATCGCAGGGTCGGGAGATGTCAAGCAAGACTGCACAGTTCTGCTGTCCGTCGGGGCGTAGGCTGCAGGCATGGACGACGCACTGCTGGCCGCCGAGCTCCGACTGCAGCTGGGCCGGCTCGTCCGACGAGGGCGCGCCGAGGACCCCCGCCCCCAGGCCCTGACCGCGGTCCTCGGGCTGCTCGCACGCGAGGGTGCGCTGACCACCAGCGAGCTCGCCGGCGCCCAGCGGGTCCGCCCCCAGTCCATGGCGCGCACGGTCCGGGCGCTCGAGGACGAGGGCCTCGTCGAGCGCTCCCCCGACCCGACGGACGGCCGCAAGTCGCCGCTGGTGCTCACCGCCCAGGGTCGTGCCGCGCTCGAACGGGAACGGCGTCGCCGCACGGATTGGCTCACGCTCGCGCTGGCCGAGGCCCTCGACCCCGAGGAGAGGCAGACGATCGCGGCCGCCGTCCCGCTGCTCGCCCGCATCGTCGCCTGGGACGAGCGCCGCACGGACGAACACCACTCGGACGAGCACGACGAGGCACCCGCCCCTGACCGACCCTGAACCACGGGGTGATGGACGCGTGAGCGCCTACCTGATGACTCGGACCTCCTGGGGCCACCCGCACCCCTGCGCGACCTTGCCGGCCCACATCTCGGCCGACTCCCGGTCGGGCACGTCGATGACGGTGATGCCGCCGAGGTACTCGGCGGTCTCCGTGTAGGGGCCGTCGGTGATGGACAGCGTCCCGCTCGTCGCGTCGGCGCTGAACGCGTCGGCCAGGTTCTCCTCGAGCCCGCCCGCGAAGACCAGCACCCCGGCCTCCTCCATCTCGCGCACGACCGCCTTGCTCGGCTCCACGCGCGTC
Organism: Cellulomonas sp. A375-1; assembly: GCF_001040865.1. Lineage (NCBI taxonomy): Bacteria > Bacillati > Actinomycetota > Actinomycetes > Micrococcales > Cellulomonadaceae > Cellulomonas > Cellulomonas sp. A375-1. The sequence goes on from NZ_LFKW01000009.1 coordinate 44,931, forward strand.
TGGAACCACTCGGCCGGGTGGTCTCCGACCCACTGCTGGTGGAAGTAGATGGCATACCGCGTCATGTCGCTCCTCCGGTTCGTGGCGTTCACTCCCGTGACGGACGAGCCTCGCCGGAATCGACAGAGCCCGCCGGCCGACCAGCGGCCGCGCGGCGTAATCGATTCGCCCCCGGGGACGGTCGGGCGACCCCGCCGCCCGGGGCCCGCGCAGAGGTGAAGACTCGGGCCGATCGCTGACCACCAGAGGAGCTCGTGATGTCGTCGCCGGGGAAGATCCGTTCATGGAGCCGTCTGCTCGCCGTGGTGCTGGCGGGTGGTGCGCTCGTCGGCGTGCAGTCCCAGGCGGACGCCGTGCCGCCCGGCGGTGAGACCGGCCCGGTGACCGGCAACGCGACGTGGTTCGACAACCTCGGCGCACCCTACGGCGGCTGCGGGCTCCCGCAGGACCAGCTCGAGACGCAGAACTGGATCGCGCTGAACGTCTTCGACACCCCGGGCGACTACGCGATGTACCCGCGCCCGATGGCCGCGGGCGACCCGAAGATCGGCATGTGGGACAACGGCCGCAACTGCGGTCGATGGGTCCGGGTGTCGATCGACGACTACTGCACCGGCCTCAACGACGGCGCGGCCGGGCAGGCGTTCTGCCGCAACGGCGCGTGGGTCGAGGACAAGTACAACGGCGCGACGCTCGACATGCTCGTCGCCGACAGCTGCGGCGACCCCAACGCGTGGTGCCGGGACGACCCGTACCACCTCGACCTGGCCCACCAGGCCATCAACAGGTTCGTGAAGAACGGCACCGCGGTGGGCGACCTCGAGCCGAACCACTGGGGCAACCGCAAGGTCAGCTGGCAGTTCATCGAGGCGCCGAACTACACCGGCGACATCGAGATCGGGTTCATCCAGGGCTCGGAGAAGTGGTGGGCGGGGGTCTCGATCAACCACCTGCCCAACGGCATCCACGGCATCGAGCACTTCGCCGACGGCGCGTGGGTGCAGACCCCGATGAACGTCGACATGGGCCAGTCGTTCCTGCTGAAGCCGACGACGCCGGGCGGCACCGACTACAAGATCCGGGTCAAGGACGTCGACGACGCGTACCTGTTCGGCGGGCGCGAGTACTCCTTCTCGCTGCCGTCGAGCTGCGGCGGCAAGTGCTCCGCACCGCGGACGGTCGTCCCGTACACGACGAAGGGCGGGGACGACTCGACGCCCACCCCGACGCCGACCCCCGACCCGACGGTCACGCCGACCCCGACGCCGACGCCGACCCCCACTCCCACCCCCACTCCCACGGCGACGCCGACCCCGACACCCACCCCGACCAGCGGCGCGGCCGCCTGCACCGCGACGTTCCGCGCCGTGAGCACGTGGCCCGGCGGCTACCAGGGCGAGGTCACGGTGACGGCCGGCTCCTCGGCGCTCTCGTCGTGGACCGTCACGCTGTCCGGCGCGTCGGTGAGCAGCCTCTGGAACGGGACCGTGAGGACGTCCGGCTCGACGGCGACCGTCGCCAACGCGCCGTACAACGGGAGCCTTCCCGCACGCGGGACGACGAGCTTCGGCTTCATCGGCTCCGGTGCGCCCGGCACGCCGGCCCTGACCTGCGCGGCCTGACGCCGAGACCGACCGGCCCGGCCAGACCGACGACGCCGCCCCGTGAGCACCGTTGCTCGCGGGGCGGCGTCGCGAGAACCTGGAGGCCCGTCGACCGGAGGCACGCATGGGCAAGCTGATCTACGCGGCGAACACCTCGCTCGACGGCTACGTCGAGGACGCCTCAGGTGCGTTCGACTGGTCGGTGCCCGACGACGAGGTGCACCAGTTCTGGAACGACCACGAGCGCCGCATCGGCACGTCCCTGTACGGCCGGCGCATGTACGAGACGATGCGCGTCTGGGAGGACGACGAGTGGCTCGCCGACGAACCGGCGGTCGTCCAGGAGTACGCGCAGGTCTGGCGTGACACCGACAAGGTCGTCTACTCGACGACGCTCACGGATGTCTCGACGGCGCGCACCCGCCTCGAGCGGCAGTTCGACCCGGAGGCGGTCCGGCGGCTCAAGGCGGCGTCCCCGAAGGACCTGAGCGTCGGCGGCGCGACTCTCGGGGCGGAGGCCTTCCGGCACGGGCTCGTCGACGAGTGCGTGCTGGTCCTGCACCCGGTCACAGTCGGCGGCGGCAAGCCCGCGCTGCCGACCGACGTCCGGCTCGACCTGGAGCTGCTGGACCACCGCCGCTTCGCCAACGGCACGGTCTACCTCCGCCACGCGGTCCGCGGCGTCGGCGGTCGCCACCACTGAAGCGAGGGCGACGACGACGCGCGTCGGACGAAGGTCCGACGCGTCAGCGACCGGCTGCGCGCGAGGCTGCGGGCATGACGTCCGCAGACCCGCCCGACCCGCCCCGCATCCGCGTCGACCGGCTGGTCGTGCGGCGGTTCGCACCCGACGACGGCGAGGGCTTGCACGGCTACCTGTCGCGACCCGAGGCCGTGCGCTTCGAGCCGTACGGCGTCCAGACGCGCGCGCAGTGCGACGAGCTCGCAGGCGCGCGTGCGCACGACCCGTCGTTCTGGGCGGTCTGCCTCCGGGACGACGGCACGCTCGTCGGGAACCTCTACCTGCACCACGACGACCCTCGCGAGTGGCGCAGCTACGGCCTCGGCTACGTCTTCCACCCCGACCACTGGCACCAGGGCTACGCGACCGAGGCGTGCCGCGCTCTGCTCGACGTGTGCTTCGACCAGTGGGGTGCGCACCGAGTGATCGCGCACTGCGACCCGCGCAACGAGGCGTCCTGGCGCCTGCTCGAACGCCTCGGCCTGCGGCGCGAGGGCCACTTCCGGCAGTCCGCGTCGTTCAGCGCCGACGACGCGGGGCGTCCGGTGTGGCACGACGCCTACGTGTACGCGGTGCTCGACACCGAGTGGGCTGCCGCGAACGGCTGAGGCCCCGCGTCGGGCCAGCACCCGCCTCGGTGTCCGGCCGGCGTCGCTACCTCCTCGTGGCTCTCGCGCCGATCCACGCACCGGCGACGACGCCGAGGCCTGCCCCCAGCAGGACCGTGACGGACAGCGACGGAACGCTGTCGCCCCGCATCAGCTCCACCGTCACGTCCACGACGCCCGCGTCCGGTGGCCACACGCGTGCGGCGACGTCGATCGCGCCGCGCGCGGCCGTCACGGTCTGCGACATGGCACCCGTCTGCACCTCGACGCCCTCCCACCCTTGGGCCTCGAGGGCCGTCCGGACGACCGCGCCGTCGACGGTCGCGTCCGCCGTCGCGTCGAACACCACGGAGCCCCGGTCGAACGACGGCGCCCACTTCCCGCTGACCGCGGGGTCGCCGTCGGCGACGAGTCCCGGCAGCTCGATCTGACGTGCCTGTGCCAGGAGCTCGGCGTCGGACGGCTGCACCACGTACCAGTGGAACGCGTACGCAGCGGCCGCACCCACAGCCGCGAGCAGGACCGCGAAGAGGACGCTGAGCGCCGCCCGCCGGGCGTTCACCTAAGGCTCGTCCCTGATGACGTTGCGACCGTTGCCGCCGTCGAGCACGTCCTGCCCGGGCCCGCCGTCGAGCATGTCGTCACCGCCCTGGCCCAGGAGCGTGTCGTCGCCGGCCTCCCCGTACAGGATGTCGTCGCCCTCGCCCCCTTCGACGTGGTCCTTGCCGTCGCCGGCCCGCACGACGTCGTTCCCGCCGCCGGCCAGGACGCGGTCGTCGCCCGCTCCCGCGTGGACGGTGTCGGCGCCCTCACCGACCGTGATCGTGTCATCGCCGTCGCCGCCTGTCACGACGTCGTCGCCGTTGGCACCGTCGGCCGTGTCGTCACCCGCACCGGCGTCGATGACGTCGTGACCGTCGCCGCCGAGCAGGCGGTCGTCGCCGTCTCCACCCAGCAGCGTGTCGTCGCCGTTAGCGCCGACGAGCTCGTCCGCGCCGTCGCCGCCGTCGAGGTGGTCGGACCCGTCACCGCCGTCGAGACGGTCGTCGCCTGCCCCGCCGATCAGGCGGTCCCGACCGTTCGCTCCGACCAGCACGTCGTGCTCGTCCCCACCGATCAGCACGTCGTCGCCATCACCCCCGTCGAGACGGTCGTGGCCGTCGCCGCCCTCGAGGCGGTCGGCACCGTTCCCTCCGACGAGGACGTCATCGCCACCGCCACCGCAGATCACGTCGTCGCCCTCACCACCCTCGATCCGCTCGCCGGCGCCGGTCCCGACGATCACGTCGTCACCGGAGGTGCCGTGCAGCACCGCTCGCCCGTCGCCGACGACCGTCGCGACCAGTCCCTGGCAGGTCGGTGCCGTGGTGACCACGGTGAGCGTGGTCGTCGCGACCTGACCGGCCGTGTCGGTGACGCGCACCGTGACGGTGTACGTCCCCGGGGTCGGGTACTCGTGGTGCACGGTCTCGCCCGACGCGGCGTTCCCGTCACCAAGGTCCCACGCGATCGAGGCGATGCCGTGGTCGTCGCTCGACGCGGAGGCGTCGAGGTCCACCCGCAGACCGTCGACCGCGGCGACCCGAGCCGACGCGATCGGCGGCGCGTCACCGCTGCTGCCGCCCGGGAACAGCGCGCTGCGGTACGCCTGCGTCCGCAGGCTGTCGACGAGCGCCAACCCGCCCGCCGAGGCGGCCGTCGGGTACAGCGTGAGGTCGCGCAGGACGAACGGGCCGTCCTTGCCCGTCGCGCCGATCGTCGCACCGTCGAACCCGAGCTCGATCGGCGTCGCCCCGGCCCCGAGCCAGACCGTGGTGCTCGCGCGCCCCACCTCGGTGCCGTCGGCCGCGACGAGCTTGCCGTTCAGCGCGTACCAGCCGGACGCGTCGGTGTGTGCGGTCCCCTGGATGGAGAGGATGTCGATCAGGCCGTCGCCGTCGGGGTCCACCGGCTCGTCGCGCAGCTCCGCGACCCGCAGAGCGTCATGCTCCAGCTCGGCCACGTCGTCGTGCGCCAGCGGGCCGAGGTCGGCGATGTCGAGCAGGTTCATCGCCCCGTCGGACAGGGTCGCGTCCACCAGCGTCCATGGCCCCTGGAGGCCGCGGTCGTGGATCTGCCGACCGTCGAGCTCGAGGACCAGGGTCCCCCGTCCAGCGGCCAGCGTCGCGCGCGTCCCTGCCGTGCTCACGGTCCGGCCGGCAGCGTCGACGAGTCGCGCCGCGAGCCGGTAGTCGCCCGCGCGTGCGACGTCGACCGGGACGTCCAGCACGAGCGTGTCGACGAGCCCGTCACCGTCGTCGTCGGTGGTGAACTCCTCGAAGCCACCGACGAGCTCGCCACCGTCCGCGACGACGACAGGAGACACCGCGGTGCGCGCCTGCGGACCGACGGTCGCGACCGCAACCGTGTAGCTGCCTGCGCCGGGCGGGGTCACCGTCGTCGCCCAGGCGCCGTCGCCGGACCGCGTGAGCTCACCACGGACGACGACCTCACCCTCGTCGTCCGCGACGACGTACTCCACGACCTCGTCGTCGAACGCGCCCGCGACCGTCGCGTCGATGTCGAACGCCTCCCCGGCACGCACGAGCGTCGGCACGGAGAGGGCGAGCGTGCGCGTCGACGCGAGCGTCAGCAGCGACGCGGCCTGGAGCGGCTCGTCGGTGGGATTGTGCACCGTGAGGACGGCGGGGCCGTCGAAGGTCGCGCCGACGGCGGCGACGCCGAGTACGTCCGCCTCGACGAGCTCAGCGACGTCGAGCCGCAGGTCCAGTCCCTCGTCGGCGAAGACAGTGAGACCCGCGTGCTCACCAGCAGCGACGTCCACCGGGAGCTGGACGCTCTGCCCGGCCTCGACCACGGCGGCTGGACCGACACCAACCTGCGCGCGCGCAGCGGCCTCGGGAGCCACGGCCCGACGCGAGGAGACCTCGTCCGCGGTCTCCGTCCCGTCGAGGGTGTACGGGAGCGGGCAGAAGTCCACCTCGTAGTAGGCGATCTCGCACGCCGTCTGCGCGAACGAGAGGGGGGCCTTGCCGTCCCTCTGGTGGATGAGCCCCATGTGGTCGCGGTCGACCGTCGGGTGCACCGAGAAGTGGAGCCCCGGGTGCTCGTCGTCCGCGACGCTCAACCACCGGACGCTCGCGACGGACACCGTGCCGTCATCCTCACCCAGGATCCCGGGGCCGAAGCCGTCGGTGATGACGCTCCCGGGTCCACCCTTGCGGCCCGCGATGGTCTGGTAGTTCACACCCGGCCGGTCCGGGACCTGCCGGTTGAAGACATCGCGGACGTACGCCGGCAACAGCTGGTACAGACCGTTGTCCGGGCCGTCGCAGTCGCCGAACTCCGGCGCGGCGTCGCGCGCCAGCCATCCGACGACGCTCGTCGGGAACTTCTTGTTCATGCGCAGCGCGCAGAGCGCGACGGCGAGCTCCGCCCCACCGTTCGGGGTGCCGACCATCACGAGGTTGCGGACCCGGCCCGGGTTGTCGAAGGCGTACTGCCGCGCGTCGAGCCCACCCATGGAGTGCGCGACGACGTCGACCTGGTTCGTGGGCTCATCGTCGACGAGGTCGTCGACAGCGTCCGCCAGGATCGCCACGTTGTCCGCGATCGAGCCGTTCAGCGTCATCGGCGGCGACGACGTGCGGTTGCGCAGGCCGGGGACCGTCTCCTGCAGGTAGTCGTCGAACCGCCACATCCCGCTGCGGGCAGCACCGGCCCCGTTGTCGGTGATGCCGTGCGCCAGGACGACCGGTCGCACGGAGCTGTGCGGGACGTACGGCCGCAGCTCGGCCCAGTCGATCTCGACCGCCCACCCGCCGTTGTTGCGGTCCACGTCGATCTGGACGGTGTTGGTCCCGCGAGGGTTGTCGGGCGTCGGCAGATGCAGCCAGCTGGCGAACACGTCGAACGTGTCGGTCGCCCACTGGTTGTTCGCGCCGCTGAGCTGGCCCGGCACCAGCAGGTTGCCGTTGAACCGGACGTCGTCGACCTCACCCTGGGCCTCGTCGACGTCCCATGCGCGCATCGTCAGGAGCATCGACTTGCCGTAGAGCAGGTTCCCCGGCGCGGGGTGGCCGTGCTCGTCGACCGGCCCGTAGCTGCGGTCGATGTCGAACGAGAACGTCAGCGGGCCCCGGTACAGGTACTGGTCGAGGTCGAACCCGTCGTCGACGCGGAACACCGTGCGGCCCGCGTCGTCGGTGTACGTCGTCGTCTGCCCGACGGCGGCGCGCGACGCCACCGCGCCACGCGCGGCGGGCGCGGTCGGCGGCGGCGCCTCGCCCGTCGCGGAGACGTCGGGTGCGGGGCCGCCAGACGCGGTCGCCGGCAGCGCGCTGCCGAGAATCGCGCCGACCGCGACGAGCGCGACAGCCAGGTGACGGGAACGCCGCATCGAATGCCTCCTGCAGGATCCGGTGGTCGCCGACGAGCAGGTGCCCCCCAGCCGCTGTGGACGTTAGGGCAGGCCAGAGGGACGGACAGGCGATTTCGCTCGCGTTCACCCCAGTGGCCCAAACACGCCGATCAGGGCGACTGGGACGATCTCCCACCGAAGAGACCGGCTCGGGCACGGGTCGCTCGCGCCGACTTCTCGACGATCGGGGCCGTGCGCGGGTCAGGACCGCGTGGCTCGCGGCTGGGCGGAGCGCGAGCCTGCGCGCCGCGCGGGCGCGCTGCTAGCCGCCGGCGTGGTCCGGGTCGATCGGGGCGCCGTCGCCTTCCTCGGGCAGGTCGCCGCGCTCGACCGGCCCGTCCGGCACGCGCACCTCGGAGAAGAGGTGCGGCAGCTCGCCGACGGTCGGGACGCGGACGGCCTCACCGGCAGCGCGCAGGGTCGCGGCGTCGACGTCGGTCCCCTCGAGCGACACGAACGCCTCGCCGCGCACCACCCCGCACAGCAGCGTCGTCTGCGTGTCCGTCAGCTCGTCGCACGGCACGACGACGGACGGGTCGATGACCGAGGTCCGTGCGGTCCTGAGTGCGACCATCGCCAGCCGGTCGTCGACCTCACGCGTGTAGGTCGCGGAGAACCCGTCATCGCCGGAGACCCCGACGGACTGCACCGCGAGGTCGAACCCCTCGACGTCGGTGACGTACACGAGGTCGGGTGCGATCCCCGCGGGCGTCGCCCGGGACCCGATGTCGTCGACCGTCGCCGGTTCCGTCGACCCGGCGCCCCCTCCGCTCGCGCACGCGCCCAGCAGCAGCACGGGGACGACGACGAGGGCGAGGGCACGGCGGGAACGGATCACGCCCGGAAATGTACCGAAACGCCCGCGCACCCGACCGCACCTCACGGCCCAGCCGACGCCAGCCCCGGCCGTGCACACCGTGACCGCAGCTCATCGGGTGGAGAACCGCTCGCTCAGCGAGCGGAAGTCCACCCACAGCGGCCCGGGGCAGGCAGGCGCGGAGGCGCGCGTCGGTCGGGGGGCGGGGGATAGTGGCGGGGTGCAGCCCGAGCCGATCACCGCGACGCCACCTCCGCTGCGCGGGCGGCCGGTGCTGCGGCAGTCGTGGTGCGACCTCACGTTCCTGCACTGGCGCGTCGCGGCCGACGTCGTCGCGCCGCTCCTGCCGCCCGGCACGAGGCCGGACGTGCACGACGGGACGAGCTGGGTCGGTCTCGTGCCGTTCCGCATGGTCGGCGCGGGCGCCGGGCGTGGACCCGGCGTCCCGTGGCTCGGGACGTTCCCCGAGACGAACGTGCGCCTCTACTCCGTCGACGAGCACGGCCGCCGGGGCGTGGTCTTCCTGACGCTCGAGGCGGCCCGGCTGGCGTTCGTCCTCGGCTCCCGTGCGGCGCTCGCCCTGCCCTACACCTGGTCGCGGATGAGCGTGCGGGAAGCCGACGGACTCGTCACCTACACGTCGCGGCGCCGCTGGCCGGGGCCACGCGACGCCACGACGCACGTCGTCGTACGGCCCGGCGAGCCGCTCCCGGCCGGCGACCCGGAGGCCGAGTTCCTCACCGCGCGCTGGGGGCTGCACACGCGGGCGTTCGGCCGCACGCTCTACCTGCCCAACCGGCACGAGCCCTGGCCGCTGCGCGCCGCCGAGCTGCTCACGCTCGACGACCATCTCCTCGCCGCGTGCGGGCTCCCGGGAGTCGCCGTCCGGCCCCCCGACTCGGTCCTGTTCTCCCGCGGCGTCCGCACGCAGTTCGGCGCTCCCGTCGACGCCCGCGCGTAGCCGACACCCAGGCGACTCGCCCAGCGACGAGCAGGCCGTCGGGTGATCGCCTCAGCGCTGGCGCGCGAGCCGCTGCTCCCACTGGTCCTTCGTGATCTCGTACTGGTAGCCCCCGAGCTCGGCGCCCTCGACCGCCAGCATGTCCTCGGGCGTCGGCAGCGTCTGCGTGACGGTCATGCCGACCTTCTCCATCACGTGCTGCGACGCGCGGTTCAGGGACATCGTCGCGCCCCAGACGACGCGGACGTCGAGCTCGGTGAACGCCTTCGTGAGCAGGGCCGACGAGACCTCGGTGGCGTAGCCGTGGCCCCATGCGGGTCGGCGCAGCCGGTACCCGAGCTCGACGACGTCCAGCGGCCCCTCGCGCTCGGGGCGCAGGCAGAACCACCCGAGAAACGCACCGTTCGTGTTCTCGTGCGCCGCGAACAACCCGAACGCTCCGGCCCACCGGTCGTGGCCGGCGAGGATGCTCGGCAGGTCGCGCTCGCGGATCAGCTCCGGCGCGGTCGGCTCGCCGCCGGACAGGTACCGCATGACCGCGGGGTCGCTGTCGAGCTCGATCAGCAGGTCGGCCTCGTCGGCGCGGAACGGTCGAAGCGTGACGCGCTCGGTCCGCAGGTAGGTGTCCACGCGCGACAGCATGCGAGGAACGACGCACGAAGGCGAGGCGAAATCGCGTCGTCGAGCGCGGTCGTAGGGGCTCACCGGCGTCCCCCCGACCGGCCTCGGGACGTTCCTGCGCCGGAGCTGACGCCGTCCGCCCGGGCTCAGCGGGCGGGTGGACGAGCGCGGGCGTCCAGCCGCGCGATCGACTCCTGCACCGAGCCGTGCAGCATGAGCTCGACGTCACCCACCAACCGGTACGGGTCCTGCACCATGCCCTCGGACACCCAGCGCAGCACCACCGCGAGCACGGCCGAGGTGTAGAAGTCGACGACGAGCCGGTGGTCGGCCGGGTCCACCGGGCCCCCGCCGCCGACCTCCCGGACCACCGCCTCGGTCACGGGCCGCATCTGCCGGAACAGGAAGCGCTCGAGCCCTGCACGCCCCAGACCGTCGAGGACAGCGGTCGTCGACGACCGGTTGGCCCGCAGGTACCCGAGGAGCCGCACCAGTCCGTCGGCCCACGCGTCGTGCCGAGCCTGGACGCGCACCTGCGCGGCGACCTCGGTCTCGAACACCCACGTGGCGAGCTCCGGCACGTCGTGGAAGTGGTAGTAGAACGCCTGCCGGGTCAGCCCGCAGTCCCGAGCGAGCTGCGTGACGGTGACCCTGGCCAGCGGCTCGGAGCGCAGGCGCGCCTTGAGCGCGGCTGCGAGCGCGTCGCGCGCGTCCGGACGTCGCACCCCCGTGCACCCGTCGTCGCTCATACCCTTGCAACGGCCCGACGGCGCCCGTCGCCGTGGGCCCAAGGTCCCCGAGCGGCCCCGGCCTGCCGCCCTGCCGAGGCCCGGGCACCGCCCCGCTGGACACTTCGCGCCCGGTGTCCAGTGCCTGGTCGGGTGGCGACTTCCTACCGTCGAGCAACCCCGAGCCGTGTGGGCACGGGTCGTCCGCGAGGAGGTCACGGTGTTCCTGTTCGACTCCATCCCCTGGCAGTCCTGGGTGATGTGGTTCGTCGTCCTCGGGGCGCTCATCGCCCTCAACGAGGTGACCCGCCGCTGGAAGTGGGCGGGGCTGGCGTTCTTCGTCGCGCTGCCGCTGGTCCTCACGGTGTTCGTGTGGCCGACGACGGCGGGCGAGGGCTCGTCGACCGGCACCTGGTTCCACTGGGTGAAGGTGTACTCGGCGCTCGCCGGGTGCCTCGGTTTCATGCTGCTGCGGTACGTCGACAAGCTGTCGAAGAACCGCTGGATGCTGCTGTTCCCGGCGCTGATCCTCGCGGTGAACATCGGTGAGGCCGTCATCCGCGACTTCCAGGTCGCGGGCCTGCAGGGCATGCACGACGGCGTGTTCATGGTCGGCGGTGCGTGGAACTACATGAACGGCGTCGCGGGCATCCTCAACGCGCTGACCATCTGCGGCTGGGTGGGGATCATCGTCTCGCGCGACAAGTCCAAGGACATGATCTGGCCGGACATGCTCTGGTTCTGGATCATCGCGTACGACCTGTGGAACTTCGCCTACGTCTACAACTGCGTCGGTGACCACTCCTTCTACGCCGGTGGCGCGCTGCTGATCTCCTGCACGATCCCCGCGTTCTTCCTCAAGAAGGGCGCCTGGCTGCAGCACCGCGCGCACACGCTCGCGCTGTGGATGATGTTCACGATGGCGTTCCCGACGTTCGTCTCGTCGTCGCGGTTCGCGGTCGACTCCTCGCACGACGAGACGGCCCTGTTCGTCGTCTCGGCGCTGTCGCTCGCGGCGAACGTCGCGGTCGCCGTCTACCAGGTGCGCGTCATCGTCACCCGGCGCCGCAACCCCCTGCGCGACGAGCTGTTCACGCACCTGCGCCCGTACCGTGAGGTCCTCGAGGCGAACGCGCCCCTGCCGACGACCACGGGTGCGCCGGCCGGCGCGGTCCCGACGACGAGGCCCACGGGATCCCAGGACGAGCCGCTCGTCACGGCCTGACCGCGCATCCCGCCGTCCCGCTGCGTCGACCTCTGGCGCGGCGGGACGGCGACGGCGCGGCCGAGCGGCCGCTAGCGTGTCGCCGTGATCGTCTGGCTCAACGGCACCCACGGCGTGGGCAAGACCACGACGAGCGCGCTCGTGCAGCGCCTCATCCCCGGCTCGCGGGTCCTCGACGCGGAGAAGGTCGGCGAGACGCTCATGGACATCACGCCGGGGCTGCCGGCGACCGACAACTTCCAGCACTGGGCGCCGTGGCGCCCGCTCGTCGTCGACACCGCGAGGCGTGTCCTGGAGTACACGGGCGGCACGTTGGTCATGCCGATGACGGTGCTGGTCGAGGAGTACTGGCGCGAGATCAGCGAGGGGCTCGCCGGGCACGGCGTCGAGGTGCGGCACGTCGTCCTGCACGCGGACCCCGCGACGCTGCGCACGCGGATCCTCGAGGACCACGCGATGGGGCCGTCGCCGTTCCGGCTCGCGTACGTCGACGCGTACGCGGAGGCCGCGCGCACGTGGCTGCACGACGCCGCGCACGTGGTGGACACCACCGACCGGACACCCCAGCAGGTCGCTGAGCAGGTCGTCGCGACCGTGAATGCCGTTGCCCCCGCCGACGTGCGTCGGTAGGACTGGCTCTCTGCCTGCCCCGGCACGCCGACCCTCGGAGGACTCATGCCGCTCGCTCTCGTCACCGGCGCCGCTCGCGCCGACAGCATCGCGGCCGGGATCGTGCCGCGCCTGCGGGCCGACGGGTGGGACGTCGCGACGAGCGACCTCGTCGGCACGGACTACCCGTGCGACTTGTCGACGCCGGACGGTCCCGACGAGCTGATGGCCGCGGTCACGCGCGACCGGGGGCCCGTCACCGCGCTCGTGCTGAGCCACGCGTACGACGTGAGCACCGGGATCCTCGACACGACCGCGGAGAGCTTCGACACCCACGTCGCGGTCAACGCGCGGGCGAGCCTGCTGCTCATCGCCGCGTTCGCGCGTCAGGCACCGGCCGACGGCGGCGTGGTCGTCGCGATGACCAGCGACCACACCACCGGCAACCTGCCGTACGGCGCGTCGAAGGGCGCGCTGGACCGCATCGTCATCTCCGCGGCACGCGAGCTGGGGCCGCGGGGGATCTCGGCGAACGTCGTCAACCCCGGCCCGATCGACACCGGGTGGATGGACGACGAGACGCGCACCGCGCTGACGGCCGCGCACCCGCTGGGGCGGCTCGGCACGCCCGCGGACATCGCGGCGGTCGTCTCGTTCCTGGTCTCGCCCCAGGGACGGTGGGTGTCCGGGCAGCTCCTGCAGACCGACGGGGCGTTCTCCGCGCGCTTCTGAGCGCGGCTCGGCCGGGCGGGTGTCGGTGGGCCGTCCTACTGTGCCGATATGACCGATCTGGGCGGGGACTGGCGGGTCGTCGACGGCCTGACGACAGCGTGGTTCGAGGCGCGTTCGCTCACCGAGGGCGCGGCGCTGGCCGCACGCGTCACGCAGGTCGCGCCCGGCGCCGCGGTCGACGTGCGCGCGTCGGGCGTGCGGGTGCGGCTCGAGTCCGACGAGGAGGCAGCCGGCCTCGCGGGGGCCATCTGCGACGAAGCGCGCGCACTGGGGCTGGTCGCCGACCCCGCTGTTCTGCAGGCGCTGAACGTGGTGCTCGAGTCCCCGGACCCGTCCGCGCTGCGGCCGTTCTGGCGCGGCGCGCTGGGCGACGTCACGGAGGTGGGCGACCGGCTGGTCGACCCGTTGCGCCGCGACCCGGCGTTCGCCATCCGGGAGTCGAGCGAGGAGCGACCGCTGCGCAACCGCATCCACGTCGACGTGGTGCGGCCGTCCGACGCCGTCGAGCACGCCGGTCTGGGCGAGGCCTCGGGCCCGTACGGGGTGTGCCACGCCGACGCCGACGGCAACGAGGTCGACCTCGTGCCGGGCGGGCCGCTCGACGAGTCCGACGAGCCGTCGGAGGCGACGTCCGACTGGCAGACGGTGTTCAGCGCAGTGGCTGCGTACCGCGTGCCCTCGTCCGCTCAGCAGCGCGACCTGGCCGGGGCGGCGGCCGCGCTCGCGGACGCGGCGGGGTTCCCGCTGCTCATCGACCTGCGCCCCGGGTTCGTCGTCCTGGACACCGGCAAGGACCAGGGGGACGCCGAGGCGCACGGGCTCGACCTGGACTTCGCCGACCTCGCCGCCCGGCTGCAGACCGCGGCGCGCGAGATCGGCGCCACGGCGGACCTCGCCGTGCCGCGGTTCGTCCAGCTCGCCCTCGACGCCGCGGACGTCGCCGCGGTGCGTGCGTTCTGGGCCGCCGCGCTCGGGTACGTGCACGACCGACGCACGAACCTCACGGACCTCGTCGACCCGCGCCGGCTGAACGCGGTCGTGATGTTCCAGGACATCGACGTCGAGGACACCGAGCGCCGACGCCAGCGCAACCGCATCCTCCTCGAGCTCGCGGTCCCGGCGGACCTCGCCGCCGCACGGGTGGCCGCGATCGTCGCCGCAGGCGGACGGCTGCTGGACGAGACCGGCACGCGGTGGCGCCTCGCGGACCCCGAGGGCAACGAGCTGGTCGTCGTCGCAGGCTGAGCCGACCCCTGGACAGGAGCACGATGGGCTCGTGACCGAGCACACCCCGAGTGACGAGCTGTCTGCCGACGACCACCTCGGGGGCGGCCGGGCGCCGCAGCCCGACGACGGACGCACGCCGCGCGCCGACTGGAACCCGCGCGGCCCGCGCGTGCGCCGCGACCCGCTCGCCGCCTACGACGCGTTGCGGACCCACTGCCCGGTCGCACGCGGGCCGGACGGAGCGTGGACGGTGTTCTCGCACGCCGATGTCATGGCGACCGTGCTGGACCACACCACGTTCTCGAACGCCGTGTCGCGCCACCTCCAGGTGCCCAACGGCATGGACGGCGCCGAGCACAGCGCCTTCCGCGCGGTCGTCGACCGGTACTTCACGCCCGAGCGCATGCGTGACCTCGAACCGGTGGTGCGGGACGTCGCGACCGAGCTCGTCGCGACGATCGACGTGCCTGGCCCGGTCGACGCGGTGGCGCTCGGGGCGCGGTTCGCGGTGCGTGCGCAGAGCGCCTGGCTGGGCTGGCCGGACGAGCTCGAGGAGGAGCTGCTGGGCTGGGTCGAAGAGAACCGGCTCGCCACCCGGTCGCGCGACCGTGGGCGCACCGCCGCCGTCGCGCAGCACTTCACGACGATCATCACGACGCTGACCGCCGCACGACGAGGCGAGGACGCCCCGCCCGACGTCACGACCGAGCTCGTGCGCGACCGCGTCGACGGGCGACCGCTGACCGACGACGAGATCGTCTCGATCCTGCGGAACTGGACCGGTGGCGACCTCGGGTCGATGGCCCTGTGCGCGGGCGTCGTCCTCACCTACCTCGCCGACCACCCGGACCTGCAGGCGCGGCTGCGTGCCGGGGTGCCCGACCGCGAGCTGGACCACGTGCTCGACGAGATCCTGCGCCTGGACGACCCGTTCGTGAGCAACCGCCGCATCGCCACGCAGCCCGTCACGATCGCCGGCCGGTCCGTCGCCGCGGGCGACCAGGTGCTCGTGAACTGGACCGCGGCCAACCGGGACCCGCGCGTCTTCGGCCCCGCCGACGCGTTCGACCCCGAGGCCCACGCGCCGTACAACCTCGTGTGGGGCATCGGCAAGCACGTCTGCCCGGGACGCCCGCTCGCGACCCTCGAGCTGCGCGCGCTCACCCGCGCGGTCCTCGCCGCGACGAGCGCGGTCCACCCGGACCCGGACCGTCCCCGCGAGCGCGAACGCCCACCGGCGGGCGGCTGGGCATCGGCCCCACTCGCTCTCCTGTGAAGACGCTGCACCACCTGCTGCCGAGGGCCCGGCGCAGGAGGTGGTGCCGTCGTGAGCCGCCGCTTCGAGCGCCGGGACCGGGCGAAGCGAGCTCCGCGGGGTATCACGCCGTAGGCGCGCGCCCTCTTTGACCCTGACGCCGGTCTGCGGCCCCACGGTTGTGGCACCGATCTCCGACGGCAGGGGGCAGAGCGCTCCCGACGGTCGACGCAGGGAGCACGGACATGCCCACCATCAGCACCCCCACCCTGAGCCTCACGGACATCGGGGCGGGAAGACCGGGCAGATGACGGTCCTCAACCGCTCGTTGCTCGTCGTGGACGCCGACGGCGTGAACGAGCTGAAGGCCCAGGTCAGGCTCCACTCGCCGGAGACGGTCCTGGAGTTCACGCCCGGTGCCGTGAGCGTCCAGCAGAACTTCATCCCCTGAGGCCCGAGTCGTGTGCTGGCATCGAGAGGACAACGCCGCGCCGACCTTCGCGTGGACGTTGAGCACCATGCCCGTCGGGACGACGACGGTGCGGTTCCACCACCCGGCCGGCGCCCGCGGGCTCGTCGTCCTGTTCGACGGCGGCGGGGGCGGGAGCGTGTGGTTCACGTTCATGGAGGACCGGCTGCTCGTCGAGGCGCTCGTCGACGCCGGGTTCGCGGTGGCGGCCGTGCAGAGCGAGGGCCCGAGCGGCAGCTACGACATGACCGAGGTCCTCGAGGACAACCTCGATCTCCAGAACGTGAGCACGACGATTGCCGACCTCGGTTTCGCGGGCGGCGACGTCTACTACCTCGGCTTCTCCTCAGGGGGAGTGTTCGCGAGCCTCGCCGCCACGGTCATCCCCGCCAAGGCGCTCGCCCTCCTCAGCGCGCGGGGCCTCGAGGCCACCTTCTCGAGCACCGCGCCGCTCCCCCCGCCGACGATGTGGGTGCTCGGCCGCAACGACCGGCGCGTCCCGCCCACCGACCCGGGGCTGATCACCAACTGGGCCGCGATCGCGGCGAGCGGGGTCGACTGGGCGTACTACGTCAACGAACCCGCCGGCATGCTCCCCCAGGCCTTCGAGCGCATCGCCGACCCGACCTCGGGCGTGAGCCCCACCGACTCGGCCGACGCCGTGGCGCAGCTCGCCGCGGGCGGCCAGCTGGACGCCTGCTCGGTGCCGCTCGGCCGCGGGAACGCGATCGACTGGACCGTGGTGACGCCCGGTCCGTCCTTCACCGGCCCGTTCCTCACGGAGGCACGACGCCAGGTCGACGAGCTGTTCGGCGCGCACACGGTGACGAGCGACGTCCGCCAGCAGATCGCCGACTTCTTCCTCGCACACCCCTGAGCGGACGCCTCACTGGTGTCTCAGTGACGTCCGCCCGCGTCAGATCAGCTCGACGCCGTCGGCCTGCGGGCCGCGGTCGCTCTGGCGCACCTGGTAGCGGACGCGGTCGCCCTCCTGCAGGACGTCGTCGCCGCGCACGACCGACACGTGCACGAAGAGGTCGTCGCCGCCCGCGTCGGGGGTGATGAAGCCGAAGCCGCGGTCCGCGTCGTAGCGCGCGACCACGCCCTGGCCGCCGCGCGCGGGGGCGCCGGACGACCGCGGCCGCTCCGAGCGACCGCGCGCGAACGGTGCGGGAGCGCCTCGGCGGGCCGGAGCGCCCACGAGCTGGACGTTGCGCGCCTGCGGCCCGCGGTCGCTCTCGACGACGTCGAAGGTCACGCGATCACCTTCGACGAGCTCGGAGAGCCCACCGCCGAGCGCCTTCACGTGGACGAACACGTCGTCGCCGCCGCGCTCGGGTGCGATGAACCCGAAGCCCTTCTCGTCGTCGTACCAGCTCACGGTGCCGTCCGCACCGTCGTCGGCCGGACGGCTCGTGTCCGCGCCGAGCGGGAGCAGGTGGTCGGCCTGCGGACCCTTCTCGCCGTCGACGACGAGGAACGCGACGCGCTGGCCCTCGGTGACGACACCGCCCCCGACGATCGCGGAGCTGTGCAGGAAGATCTCCGCGCCGCCGGTGTCCGGCATGACGAAGCCGTACCCCTTGGCCGGCTCGTACCAGGACACGGTGCCGAGCAGGCCCAGGGTCGCGTCGGCCGCGTGGTCGCTCGTGACGCGGACCCGGCGGGCCTGCGGGCCGCGGTCACCCTCGCCGATCTCGAACTCGACCTCCTGCCCCTCGCGGAGCACGCGGTCGTCGCCGAGGATCTCGGACGCGTGCACGAACAGGTCGTCGGCGCCGTCCTCGGGTGCGAGGAAGCCGAACCCCCGCTCGGCGTCGAACCATCGGACAGTTCCCTGGGGCACGGTGACTCCTTGTCGAAGCAGTTGTTGCTGCCACCAGTGTCCCCCGGCTGGACCGCGTCGCGAGACGTGGGGTGCGCTCGTCGTTGGTCGTCGGGCCTCGACCCGGGTCACTAGGGTGACGGGCGTGACGGTGACGGCGCGGCAGGTGGCGGAGCGGATCAGCGCGCACGTGGGGGTGCCGCCACGGCCGACGACGGTCGACGGCTTCCTCGCCGGCGACCCGGACGCCCCGATCCACGGCATCGCCGTGACGATGATGGCGACGCTCGACGTCCTGCGGCGCGCCGCCGCGCGGGGGCTGGACCTCGTCGTCACGCACGAGCCGCTGTACTTCGACCACCACGGCGCATCCGACGAGGCGCTGGCGTCCGCGGGCGACCCGGTGTTCGCGGCGAAGGCCGCGTTCGTGGCCGAGCACGGGCTCGTGGTGCTGCACCAGCACGACGCGTGGCACGACCGCGAGCCGGACGGGATCCAGACGGGCGTCGCGCGCGCCCTCGGCTGGCTCGAGCACGCGCGCGCCGGTGACCACGAGGTCTACGACCTGCCGCCGACGACGCTCGGCGCGCTCGCCGCACACGTCGCCGACGCGCTCGGTGCGCGCGCGCTGCGCTACGTCGGCGACCCGGACGCGGCCGTCTCGGCCGTGG
Organism: Cellulomonas sp. A375-1; assembly: GCF_001040865.1. Taxonomy (NCBI): domain Bacteria; kingdom Bacillati; phylum Actinomycetota; class Actinomycetes; order Micrococcales; family Cellulomonadaceae; genus Cellulomonas; species Cellulomonas sp. A375-1. The sequence goes on from NZ_LFKW01000009.1 coordinate 63,445, forward strand.
GGCTGCAGCCGGGGTTCCAGGGGTTCGTGCACAACCGGGCCCTGATCGCCCGCGCCGACGTCGACGCGATCGTCATCGGCGAGGCGCACGAGTGGGAGACCGGCGAGTACGCCGCCGACGCGGTCACCGCGGGGCTGTGCGCGGGCGTCGTCGTCGTGGGGCACGTGCCCTCCGAGCAGGAGGGGATGGCCGAGTACGCCCGCTCGCTTCGCGAGGTCCTGCCCGAGGTCCCGGTCGAGCTCGTCGCGACCTCCGACCCGTTCCGGACCGTCACGCGCTAGTTCTTGCGCTCCGTCACGCGCAACTACAGGTCGCCGCGGCGGGCCGTGAGCGGTCGGCTCCGCGACGCGTTCGGGTGACATCTCGCCTTGACGCTCCCCCTGGCGATACCTAGCGTGTCACCCGTACGGCCTAGGTCCGCTGCGTCGAGGGTGACGCTCCTGCATCGATGGAGATGCGCCCGGTCGTGCTCGTGCGGCTGGTGACACAGGCTCTCGTCGTCGAAAGTCTCGGCCGCACACCGAGGGATATCAGCCGAGTGCCGGGCGAGGTGGGCTGAGCGTCACCGGTCGCCTGCGATCGCCACCCCCGGCTCGGGCGGTGCCAGCGAGAGGAACGGGTCGATGACAGGGCTTGTCACACGACGACATGGCGACGGACCAGCGACGACGCAGGGACGGTGGCGTCCGGCACGGTGGGCGGGAGCCGCGGTCGCGGGCTTCCTGGTGGCGGCCGGTGTCGCCCTGCCCGCACAGAGCGCGGTCGCCGACGACGGGTTCGACGTCCGGATCACCGTGTCCGGGCACGGCGGGACCGTCACCGGCGCCGGCAGCTACGAGCCGGGCGAGACCGTCCAGCTCACCGCGACGCCGAAGAAGGGGCACGTGTGGGGTGGGTGGACGTCCACCGACCTCGACTGGATCGGCGCCCGGGTCGACTCGTTCACGATGCCGGCGAGCGACGTCGTCCTCACGACGAGCTTCCGGCACGCGATCAAGCCGCTCAAGGACGTCTACCGCGACTACTTCGACGTCGGCAACATCTACTCGGGCCCGCAGACCTACGCGGCCGGGTCGCCCAACCTGGCAACCGTCGAGCGGCACTACAGCGCGATGACGGCCGAGAACGCCATGAAGCCGGACCAGCTGCTGCCGAACGCCAACATCGACCCCGTGACGGGCGCGTTCACGTTCACCTTCGCGGCCGCTGACGCGTTCGTCGACCAGACGCTCGCCAAGCACAAGAAGGTCCACGGCCACGTGCTCGTCTGGCACGGGCAGTCCCCGGCCCGCCTCAACAGCGGTCCCACGGGCGGCACCCGTGAGCTGGCGCGCGCCAACATGGAGCGCTACATCAAGGAGGTGCTGACGCACTTCAAGGGCCGCACCGTCTCCTGGGACGTCGTCAACGAGGCGTTCGTCGACGGGCTCGACGAGTTCGACCCCGCGACGCAGGACTGGCGCGACTTCCTGCGCGGCGGCCCGAACGGCGGCTGGTCGAACTGGTACGCGGCGTACGCCAACGGCGCCGACACCGCGGCGGGCCAGAGCCCCGCGGACTTCCTCTACGACGCGTTCGTCTTCGCCCGCAAGTACGGCCCCGAGCAGCGCCTCGTCTACAACGACTTCAACGTCTTCCAGTCCGAGGGCAAGGGCGAGGCGATCGTCACGATGGCCAAGGACCTCAACGCCCGCTACGCCGCCGAGCACCCCCGGGACAAGCGGCCGCTCATCGAGAGCATCGGACTGCAGTCGCACAACTACATCAACCAGACGCCGGCGTTCGCGTGCTCCGACCACACCCAGCTGCGCAAGGTCGTCAACGACGCGGCCGAGGAGTGGCAGCCCGGGGCGTGCTCGGACCACGCGTCCGTCGAGCGCTCGCTGCAGCTGATCATCGATGCGGGCCTGACGGCCGACATCAGCGAGCTGGACACCCAGGTCTGGGAGGCGTGGAACGGCCAGCCCGAGGGCGACGACCGCTCCCAGTACCGCGACCTGACCGACCCGTCGGTCAAGGACCGGATCTCGCGTGACGGGTTCACGTACTGGGTCGGCAAGATCACCAACCGCGCCGAGCTGGAGAAGATCCAGGCCCAGCGGTTCGCCGAGTACTTCGCCGTCTACAAGAAGTACTCGACGCACCTCGACCGGGTGACGTTCTGGGGGCTGACGGACCAGCTGAGCTGGCGGTCGACGCACAACCCGCAGATCTTCAACAGCGACTTCTCGGAGAAGCTGTCCGCCGTTGCCGTCGCCGACCCGGAGCGCTGGCTGGGCATCCGCGGGCAGATCACCGACACCTCGACTCTTGCGGCCACGGTCGCCGAGGCGAAGGCGATCGACCTGCGCGCGTACACGCCGAAGAGCGCGGCCGCGGTGAAGAAGGCACTGGGTCAGGCGAAGGCCGTGCTCGCCAAGGGCGGCCCGCAGGCCAAGGTGAACAAGGCGAACGCGGACCTGGAGCGCGCGATCAGCCAGCTCCAGCTGCACAAGCCGCACCACCCGAAGCCCACCCCGCCGAAGCCGCCGCACCCCAGGCCGTGACGGTCGGCTGACGCCCACGAGGCCCCGCGGGAGCGCACGCCGTGCTCCCGCGGGGCCTCGCTGCGTCGGGCTTGCTGCGGTCGGCCGCGACGCAGGTGGGGTCTGCACCAGGTGGGTGCGTGCAGCGGGTGGGTCAGTAGCGGTAGGGCGTCTCCGCGCGGTGGACGCCGCGCGGGCCGTACGGTGCCTTCTCGAGCCAGACCGACGCGGCCTCGTCGGCCGGCGCGCGCTCGGCGGCGTCGCGGACCTTCGCGGCCGTCGCGGCGTCGGGGCGCAGGTGCGCGAGCGCCTCACCGGCCGCGTCGCGGTTGAACAGCGCCGCGGACCGACGAGCGAGCGCGAACGCCTCGACCGGCGTGCGGGCCGCCGGCCCCGAGGCCCGGGACGCCGCCGCGATCGCGATCGCCGCCGCCTCCGCGTCGGGGACGCCCGAGTTGAGGCCACGCGCGCCGAACGGCGCGAACAGGTGCGCGGCCTCCCCGGCCAGGAGCACGCGGCGGTGCGGGTCGGCGAAGTCGTGCGCCACGAGCTGCAGGAACTGGTACGTCGAGACCCACGTCGTGCGCTGCGCGTAGCCCGGCGGCAGGACGGCGTCGAGCCACGTGCGCACGCCCTGCGGCGACGCGAGCTCGTCGGGGTCGTCGCCGTCCACGAGCTGCAGGTCCACGCGGTACCCACCGGCGAACGGCACGATCAGCACGTTGCGACCGCCGACCGCCGGGTGCGCGTAGTGGAAGTGCCGCTCGCGCGGCAGCGTCGGCTCGTCGAGCTCGGCCACGTCGACGACGACGTACCAGCCGTCGTCCTTCCCGCCCTCCATGCGCGCACCGATCTGCTTGCGCACCGCCGAGCGCGACCCGTCCGCGCCGACGACGTAACCCGCGTCCCAGCGGGCCCCTGCGGCCGTGGTCACGGTGACCCCGTCGTCGTCGGTGGTGATCTGCTCGACCTCCTGCTCCCACGCGAACCGGACCCCGGCGGCCACCGCGCGCGCGTACAGGTACGCCTCGATCTGGACCTGCGGCAGGCTCGTGAAGTGCGGGTACACCCCCGCGGGCGGGTCCGGGTAGGTCTTGGCGTAGACCTCCTTGCCGCCGTAGAACGTGCGCTGGGTGTTCCAGTAGACGCCGTGCTCGTAGAGCTCGGCGCCCAGCCCGGGGGAGATCCGGTCGAGGATCTGCAGGGTCTGGCTGTGCGTGAAGATCGCCCGGCTCCCGGGACGCTGCCGGCCGTCCGGCCCGGCCTCGAGCACCGTGACCGGCAGCCCGTACGCACGCAGCGCCAACGCGGCGGTCAGCCCGACCGGGCCGGCGCCGACGACCAGGACGTCTCGGGTGCCGCCCGAGCCGAGGGGGTGTGCACTCACGGACGCGTGTCTCCTCTCGGGGGTGTCACGACGACGAGGGCGTCGAGGACGACGGGCCCCTCGGCCGTGATCCGGACCGGGTTCAGGTCCACCTCGGCGACGTCGCCGTGGTCGCTGATCAGGTCGCCGACCGCGCGCAGGACGTCGACGAGGGCGTCGACGCCGACCGGCGGCGTGCCACGGAAGCCGTGCAGGACCGTGGGCGGGAGCGCGGCGACCATCTCGCGCGCGCGGGCCTCCGACAGCGGCGCGAGCCGCAAGGCCGCCGCCCCGCCGAGCTCGGCCGCCACGCCGCCCAGCCCGAGCAGCACCACGGGGCCGAAGACCGGGTCGCGCACCGCGCCGACGATGAGCTCGGCGCCGGGCGCCGCGAGCTGCTCGAGCAGGTAGCGCCGCGGGTGACCTGCGCGGGGGATGGCGTCGATCGCGTCGAGCGCGCGGTCGAGCGCGGCGGCGTCGCTCACGCCGACGTGCACCCCGCCGACGTCAGACTTGTGCAGCACGTCCGCGTCGAGCACCTTCACGACGACGCGACCCCCGCCGCGCCCGAGGTCCGCGAGCGCCGCGTGGGCCTGCGCCCGGTCGTCGGCGACGCGACGCGCGGGCGTGCGCAGGCCGTACGCCTCGACGAGTGTCTTGGCCTCGTGCTCGTCGAGCGTGCGCCCGAGCGTCCGCGTCGCGGCGACGGGCGGCACGTCGACGACCGCGCGCAGGCGGGCGTCGGTGACGACCGCCGCGAGGGCGGTCGCGAGGTCCCCCGGACCGGCGAGCATCGGGATGCCCGCGGCGTCGAGCCCCAGGCGCCGTGCGGCGAGCGCGTCCGGCGGTCCCCCGGTCGCGAACAGCACGCGGCCCGCGGCCGGTCCGAGCGCGGCGACCGGGTCGAGCGCGCCCGGCTCGTCGAGCGCGTACACGCCGACGACGTCGATCGCCGGGTCGGAGGCGACCGCGCCGAGCACGTCACCGAACGTCGGCGAGGGCCGGCCGGTGTCCACCGGGTTGCGCTGGAACGTCAGCGGCGGCAGCAGCTCGGCGATGCGCTGCTGCGTGGCGTCGGCCAGGGGCGGGAGGTCGATCCCGCGCGCGCCGAGCGCGTCAGTCACGACGAGGCCCGGACCCGCCTGCCCGGTGAGCAGGCCGACCCCGATGCGCTCGGCCGCGGGCAGCCGCACCGCGCGCAGCGCGGCGAGCGCGGCGACCAGCTCCTCGAGGCTGTCCACCACCACCGCCCCGGCCTGCTGCAGCGCGGCGCGCGTCACCTCGTACGAGCCCGTCATCGCGCCGGTGTGCGATCGCGCGAACTCCGAGACGTCGGACCGCCCGACCTTGAACGCCACGACGGGCTTGCGCGCCGTGGTCCGGCGCAGCGCGGCGACGAGCGCGGGTCCGTCGGTCACGCCCTCGACGTGCAGGCCCACCGCGGTGGTCGCCTCGTCGTCCGCGAGCAGGTCCAGCAGCTCGGGGAAGTCGACGTCGATCGCGTTGCCGAGCCCGGCGCCGAGCCGCAGACCGACCCCGGCGCGCGCGAGCATGAACGCCAGGGCGAGGTTCACCCCGCCGGACTGCGCCACGACGCTCACCGAGCCGGCCGGCAGGTCCGCCACGGCGGGCATGAAGTTGGCGGTCGTCCGGTCGACCGGGTTCATGAAGCCCGACGTGTTGGGGCCCAGGAGCCGGATGCCGGCCTCCTGCGCCACGCGCGCCACGCGCTCCTGGATGCGCGCGCCGTCGGGTCCGGACTCCGCGAACCCGCCCGCGCACACGACCGCCGCGCGCACCCCGGCGTCGCGCGCGTCCTCGAGCGCCGCGGGCACGGCCTCGGGCGGGACCACGAGCACGGCGAGGTCCACGCCGGACGACTCGCGCAGGGTCGTCAGCACCGGGTGGCCGAGCACGTGCCCGCCGCGCGGGTTGACCGGGTGGAGCGTGCCGGGGAAGTGACGCAGCGCCTGGACCATCGCGTGCCCGGCCTTGCCGGGCTGCGCGGAGGCACCGACCACGGCGATGCTCGTCGGCCGGAACATCACCTCCAGCGGGTGCGCCGTGCGCGCGTGCGCCACGGCACCGGCGGCCGGCGGGACCGCCGTCACCGAGGACCCGGCCGGTCGGCGTACGCGATCGCGCCCTCGTCGGTGACGCAGACGTCGAGCCGCCCCAGCCCCTCGATCTCGACCCCGACCCGTTGCCCCGCGGCGATCGGCCCGACGCCGGCGGGGGTCCCGGTCGCGATGACGTCCCCGGGGTGCAGCGTCATGACATGGCTCGTGTAGGCGATCAGCTCGGCGACGTCGTAGATGAGGTCGGCCGTGCTCGCGGACTGGCGCAGCTCGCCGTCCACCCAGCAGCGCAGCTCGAGCGCGCCGGGGTCGCCGACCTCGTCGGCCGTCGTCACCCACGGACCCAGCGGCGTGAACGTGTCGAAGGACTTGCGCGTCGACCGGTCCTCGCCCGACCGGACCGTGATGTCGAGGACCGGCGCGTAGCCGAAGACGTGCTCCAGGGCGCGTTCGGCCGGGACGCGGCTGGCGGTGCGTCCGATCACCACGCCGAGCTCGCCCTCGTGGTCGGTGCGCACGTCCAGGTACGGCAGCCGGATGTGGTCGCCGGGTCCGATGACCGACGAGCTCGCCTTGAGGAAGACCCCGTAGTCCGCGATGGTGCGCTGCTCGCCCATCTCGGCCTTGTGGTCGAGGTAGTTGACGGGCGCACCGACCACCTTGCCGGGGCGCGCGATCGGCGCCGCGAGCCGGCGCTCGTCGAACGGCTGCGTCGGCAGCGCGTCGAGGTCGAGGGCACGGAGCTCGGCGAGCGAGCCGCCGCGGTCGAGGAACGCCAGCAGGGGCCCGCCCGGGCCGGGCGTCAGGCCGAGCGCGTCGGTCACGTCGACCGAGCCGTCGGCCAGGAGGACGTGCAGGCGTGCGTCGACGGTGCTGGCTAGCCTCATCGCTATCGCTCCCCCGAGCTCGCTAGAACGTGACATCACTATCTGCGGCCGACGTAGAATGTGTCAAGCATTGCCGCCGGGGGCGGCGACCGACGAGAGGGGAGCAGCCCGTGGCGCGGACCAGCGAGGGCAGCCGCACACCGCGCACCCGGCAGGGCTCACCGCCGAGCCTGCTCCTGACCCTGCTCGGCGACTACTGGTGGGGACAGACCGACCCGCTGCCCTCGGCCGCTCTCGTCGACCTCCTCGCGGACTTCGGCGTGAGCGACGTCGCCGCGCGCGCCGCGCTCAGCCGCATGGTCAAGCACGGCCTGCTCGTCTCGACCCGCAGCGGCCGGAACACGTTCTACGCGATGACCCCCCGCGCGCAGTCCGTCATGCGCCGCGGCGCCGAGCGCATCGTCGCGTTCGGCGCGGGGAACCAGGCCGCGTGGGACGGGCACTGGAGCCTCGTGGCCTTCTCGGTCCCGGAGACCAACCGCTCGGCGCGCGAGCAGCTGCGCACACGGCTGCGCTGGCTCGGGTTCGCGCCGCTCTACGACGCGCTGTGGATCTCACCGCACCCGCGCCACGACCAGGCGCTCGCCGAGCTCGGGGACCTCGGGGTCACGCGTGCCACGGCGTTCGTCGCGACCTCCCCGGACCTGCCCGACGCGACCGTCGAGCCCCAGAGCGCGTGGGACCTCGGCGGTCTCGCCGAGCTGTACCGCACGTTCGTCACGACGTGGGAGCCCACGCACGCCGCGCTCGGCAAGGGCGCGATCTCCCCGGTCGACGCGCTCGTCAAGCGCACCGCGCTCATGGACGGCTGGCGCGCGTTCCCGGGCATCGACCCGGACCTGCCGCGTCCGCTCCTGCCGGCCGACTGGCCGCGCGACCAGGCCCGCGACCTGTTCCTGGACACGTACGAGCAGCTCGGCGCGCCCGCGTCGGTACGCGTGCGGCAGGTGATCGGCGCGTACGCGCCCGAGCTGACCGACCGTGTCGTCCAGTTCTCCGTGCTGTCCGACCCGCCCGGACCGCGACCCGCGCCGCCGGCCCCGAGCGGCCTCGCACGGACCGCGGCCCCGGCGGGCCGCTGAGCCCGTCAGGCGGTGAGGTACCGAGCCGTCAGGCCGGGGCGTCGAGCGGCGGCAGCGTGATCCCGCTCGGCTGCTGGAGCGAGGAGAACGTGTCCTGCCACGCCTCGGCGATCGCGTCGGCGTCCCACCCGCCCTCGCGGAACGTCACGCCCAGCTCCTGCGGGACGGAGTAGAGCGAGAGCTTGTCGCCGCCGATCCCGATCGCCTGCCCGGTCACGCCCGCGGACGCGTCGGACGCGAGCCACACGACGAGCGGCGCGACGTCCTGCGGCCCGCCGAGCGCGTGCTCCTGGCGCACCACGCGCGGCAGCGGCTCGCCGCGGTCGTACGCCGCCGCGACCTCGGCGTACACCGGGATGGTCGCGGTCATCGCGGTGATCGCGGTCGGCACGACGGCGTTGACGGTGATGCCTGCGCGCGCGAGCTCGAGCGACCAGGTGCGGGCCATCGCGACGATCCCGGCCTTCGCGGCGGCGTAGCTCGTCTGGCCGAAGTTCCCGTGCTGCCCCGCGGGCGAGCCGACGAGCACGATCCGGCCGCCCTCACCCCGTTCGCGCATGTGGACCGCGGCGGCCCGCGCCGTGGTGAAGGTGCCGCGCAGGTGCGTCTGCACGACGAGGTCGAAGTCCTCGTCGGACGTCTTCCACAGCACGCGGTCGCGCAGCACGCCCGCGTTGGTGACCAGGACGTCGAGGCGCCCGAACGCCTCGACGGCCGTGGCGACGAGCTGGTCGGCGGTCTCGGTGGGGCCCACGGGCGCGACGACCGCGACGGCCATCCCACCGTCGGCGACGATCGCGTCGACGGTCTCCTGCGCGGAGTCGGGGTTCACGTCGTTGACGACGACCCCGGCCCCGGCCGCGGCCAGCGCGCGGGCGTACGCGCGGCCCAGCCCCTGGCCGCTCCCGGTGACGACCGCGGACTTCCCGGTCAGGTCGATGCTCATGCGTAGTACCTCACGATCATGACGGCGACCGCGGCGGGCTTGGCCAGCCCCTCGGCCTCGAACGTGTTCTCGAAGACCGCCTGGTACCCGCCGGCCACCTCGGTCACGTCCGACAGCGTCGAGGTCACGCGGATGCGCGACCCGACCCGCACGGGCGCCGGGAAGCGCAGCCGGTCGAGCCCGTAGTTGACCCCTGTGCCCACCCCGGTCACCTCGATCACCTCGGCCATGAGCGGCACGACGAGGGCCAGCGTGAAGTAGCCGTGCACGATCGTCCCGCCGAACGGCGTGCCCGCCGCGTACGCGGGGTCGACGTGGATCGGGTTGTGGTCACCCGTGAGGTCCGCGAACCGGTCGACCTGCTCCTGGGTGACAGTGCGCCAGGACGACGGTCCGAACGTCGTCCCGACGAGCGACGGCAGGTCGCTCATGGCGACGGTGGTCAGGACCGGCGTCGCCTCGTCGGGCGGCGCCTCGTCGGTCGGGGTCGCCGTGGGTGCGGCGGCGTTGTCGGAGGACATGAGGTGTGCTCGCTCTCGTCGTCGGGCCGGGACAGGAACAGGGCCGTGCAGGACAGGTCAGAACAGGGGGAAGGCGGTCAGCCGTCCACGCGGACGACGACGGCCCCGGCTGAGTCACCCGCGGCGCAGCCGGTGAACAGGCCGGTCCCGCCCCCGCGCGCATGCAGCGCGTGCACGAGCTCGGTGACGGCGCGGGCGCCGGTGGGACCCTGCGGGTGGCCGTAGACCAGCGACGACCCGTACGGGTTCATCCGCTCGAGCGGGTAGCCGGTCTGCTCGGCGAACCACAGGTCGTTCACCGCGAACGGGTTGTGCGTGGTCACCACGTCCAGGTCGGCGACCTCGACGCCCGCGTCGGCGAGCGCGCGCAGCGCGGCCGGGACGGGCGCCCGCGGCATGTACGCGGGCTCGGCGCGCGCGAAGCCGGTCGCCAGGATCTGCGCGGTGACCCCGTCCCGCCCCAGCTCGCGCGCCCGGGCACCGTGCGCGACGACCACGCCGGCACACCCGTCCGCCGGGTGCGTCTGCGCGCCGAACGTCACCACGCCGTCGGGCGCCACGGGACGCAGCCGGGCCAGGCCCTCGGCCGTCGTCGGGAAGACGCCGTGGTCCGCCTCGAGCCAGTCGTCCTCGCGGCGGCCCGGGATGCGCACAGGCACCATGTAGGCGCGCTGGATCGCGCGGTCGTCGGCCAGCGTGCTGCGGTACTGCTCGTAGCGCAGCAGCGCGACCTCGTCGACCTGCTCACGCGTGTAGCCCGCGGCCCGCGCGGTGTTCTCGGCCGTGTCGTTCATGCTCTGGCCGGTCGTCGGGTCGAGCTTCATCGGATCGAGCACCCAGTGCTCGCTCACGGGTGCGCCGCCGGGGCCCCGGGCGCTGCTCCACAGCATGAGCGGGCCGTTGCTGGTGCGGTCGGTGATGACGCCGATCGTCGTCGCGTGCGCGCCGAGCTGCACCTGCGTCGCGAGGTGCTCGATCACCGCGGCCGAGGTCGCGCACGCGCGGGAGATCCACGGCCCGCCGTGCTCACCGGCACCCAGGCGGCGCGAGAGGCCGGTGACGCCGTAGAAGCCGTGCTGCTGCGGGACCGTGCACCCCAGCGTCCACTCGGTGATCTCCTCGGGCGGCAGCCCGCGGTCTGCGAGCGCACGGCCGGTGACGTCGACCGCGACGTCCAGGCTGTTGAGCTCGGCGAGCGGCCCCTGCCACTTGGCGAACGGCGAGGTCCAGCTCATCCCGAACGGGATGTAGGCGTCGGTGAACTTCATCGGGTCCTCTCGGCAGGGTCGGGCGCGCCGCTCGCGTCGGCGGCGGGGGCCTCGAGCTCGGTGATGCGGCGGCGCAGCCGGTGCATGTCGACCTTGCCGCTGGGGCTGCGCTGGAGCTCGTCGACGACGTGGACGCGACGCGGCTTCTTGTATCCCGCCAGGTGCCGGCCGACCTCGTCCTGCACCTGCTCGGGCGTGACCCCGGCGCCAGGCGCGGTGACGACGACGGCCGTGACGACCTCGCCCCAGCGCGGGTCCGGCAGGCCCAGGACCACGGCGTCGACGACTCCCGGCAGCGCGAGCAGCACCTTCTCGACCTCGCCGGGGAACACCTTCTCGCCGCCGGTGTTCACGACGCCCGACCCGCGGCCGAGCAGCTCGACGTAGCCGTCACCGAGCACGCGCACCCAGTCGCCCGGCATGACGTACCGCACGCCGTCGATCACGGGGTAGGTCTCGGCGGTGCGCGACGGGTCGTCGTGGTAGCCCAGCGGCATCGCGCCGCGGTAGGCGAGCATGCCCGTCTCGCCGACCTCCTCGACCGGGGTGAGCTGTGGCGACAGGACCACGGCGCCGGGCGCGAGGCGCGGTCGGCACGGCAGGTCGTCGGGCCCGCGCACCACGCCGTACGCGAACGGGCCGCCCTCGCTCGCCCCGACGATGTCGATGAGCGTCGCGCGGGGCGCGTGCGCGAGGAGCCGTCGCTTGAGGTCGTCGGACCACACCATCCCGGAGCTGAGCACGGTGCCCAGCCCGGAGATGTCCACGTCGGCGCCCTCGGGCGAGTCCAGGACGTCCACGAGGGGTCCGACGATCGCATTGCCCGCCACGACGAGGCGCGTGACCCTGTGCTCCGCGATGGCCCGCACGGCCGCGCGCGGGTCGAAGCGCGCGGCGGGCAGGAACACGACGGTGCCGCCCAGCACGATCGCGTTCATGACGTTGAACAGCGCGGTCGCGTGCATCATCGGCGGCAGCGGCAGGCAGACCGTGCGCGGCAGGTCGTCGCGTGCGGCGATGCGGGTGACCTCGTCGAGCGAGGTCGGCAGGTCGACGGGCAGCGAGCCGTAGATCGAGAACTGCTGGCTGTCGAACAGGTTGCCGTGCGTCCACTCGACCGCCTTGGGCCGGCCCGTGGTGCCGCCGGTGAACATGAAGATCTTGTGCTCCGGGCCCTGCTCCTGCGGGGGGAGGGGGTCGGCCTCGAGCGCGGAGTCGAACGGGGCCGCGCCGGGGATCTCGACCTCCTCGTCGGGCGCGTCCCGCGGCGGGCCGTCGGGCACGACGAGGACGAGCGCGGGCAGTGCGACCCGCTGCGCGGCGTCGCGCACGGCCGGGGCGAGGCTGCTCGGGTGCACGAGCGCCGACGGCCGCGACATCTCCAGCAGCTCGGCGAGCTCGGTGCCCTGGTAGCGGAAGTTGATGTTGACCGGGATCGCGCCGATCTTGTACGCCGCGTACAGCGTGATCAGGTACTCGACCCGGTTGTACATGAAGATCGCGACGGTCGACTCCGCGCCGAGGCCGCGCGCGACGAACGTCGAGGCCAGTCGTGCGGCGCGCTCCTCGAACTCGGCGTACGTGAGCGTCGTGCCCTGCGCCCGCACGGCGACGCGGTCCGGCACGGCACGCGCCACGGCGTCCCAGATCGTTGCGTAGTTGGCGCGATCGAGGTCACCGGACGACGACGGGACGTCTGCCACTGCTCACATCCTCGTGGGCGGGCCGCGCTCGGGCGCGACGGCTGCTGACCTAGCGATCGTGCCCGCCGCGACCGCGGACGTCAACCATTCTCGTGACGATCGTCAACGAGATGTCGAATGATTGCCCGGGTCTCGCGCCGCTGCTGGCGCCCTCGGGTCAGGGCGCGAGGCGTCGGCCGAGCTCGGCGCGGGCCGGCTCGGCGAGGGCCGTGTGGAGGCGGCCGAACGCGGCGACCGAGCGCGCGGCGGGCCAGTCGTCGGCCAGGTGCTCGGGCGGCAGGCGCGGCACCGCGCGCAGCAGGTCGAGCCAGTCGGCGACGAGCGCGGTCAGGTCGCACAGCGCGCGGTCGGCGTCGGGCGCGGCGCCCGCCCAGCGGTGCTGGAACTCCTCGTGCCGCGCACGCATCGCGTCGAGCCGCCACGCGGTCCGGACGCTGCGCGCCGCCGAGAACCCCGGGACCTCATGGGCGCGGAACGCGAGGAGCTCGAGCTCGTCGTCGTCGCCGCGGTCCCCCGCCCCGCTGTCGTGTCGCCCTTCGTCGTGCCGCTGCTCGTCGTGCCGATCGTCGTCGCGCACGCCGCCGAGCGCCGAGGCGACGTCGACCTCGCCGGGCGCGATCCACAGCCCGTCACGCAGCAGCCCGAACCCCGCCCAGGCGAGCTGGGCCCGCACGCGGTGCCGCACGTCGCGGCGGCTCTCGGGGACCGAGAAGGTCACGAGCGTCCAGCCGGTGCCCCGCGGCGCGAACGGGTCGGCGTCGAACACGCGGTCGCGGGCCTCCCCGAGCACGCGCTCGCTCTCGGGCGTCAGGCGGTAGGTGACGGTGCGCCCCACGCGCTCGGAGGCGAGCAGGCGTCGGGTCGCCATGCGGGTCAGCGCCGCGCGCGTCGCGGCCTCGCCGACGCCCAGCTCGCCGAGGACGGCGATGAGCACCGAGGCGGGCAGCGGGCCCGCGCCGCCGGCCACCATGAGCTCGCCCATGAACGCCAGCAGCAGCTGCTCCGGCCGCCGCCGGACCGTGGCACCGCCCGGTCCGAGCGCGCCCTGGGACGGCGTCGACATGCGCGCGATTCTCGCACGGCGTCAGGTCACATGTCGGCATCGGGGGCGCGCACGCTCATTGACATGCGTGACATTCGACTGCACGATTGCTGGACGAGTGTCATGCATGGTCCGAGCGCTGGTCGGTCCCGACGGCGTGCGGAGCTGCCCGCCAGTCACCCGCGATTCAACGGAGAATTGAGGACCCCATGAACCGACGTCCCGCTCTCGTGGCGGCGCTCGTCGCGACGCTGTCCCTCGGGCTCGCCGCGTGCTCGTCGTCCGACACGCCCTCCCCGGCGAACACCTCGGCCGCCCCCGGGGCGGCGGCGACCGACGACGGCGACGCGACCCCGACACCCGTCACGATCGGCGCGCTGACCATCAGCGAGACCGCCCCGCTGTGGGCGGCCGTCAAGGCCGGCATCTTCACCGAGCACGGGCTCGACGTGACCGTCCAGCCGATCCAGGGCGGCGCGCAGGCGATGCCGGCGCTGCTCAACGGCGACATCGACTTCTCGATCGGCCAGCCGTTCGGCGCGATGCGGGCCAGCCTGCAGGGGCTGGACGTCAAGATCATCGCCAACTACGCGCAGAGCCTCACCGAGGGCGACGACATCAACTCGGTGGTCGTCGGTGCCGGCAGCGCCATCACCAAGCCCGCCGACCTCGCGGGCAAGAAGGTCTCGGTCAACTCGATCGGCGCGGCCGGTGACCTCACGATCCGGGCGGCGGTCGAGGCCGACGGCGGCGACCCGGACTCGATCCAGTTCGTCGAGGTCGCATTCCCCGACGCCCAGGCCCAGCTCGACGCGGGCAACATCGACGCCGCATGGGTGCCCGAGCCGTTCGTCTCGATCATCGTCGGCGCGGGCGGCGCGCGGGTCGTCGACCCGTACCAGGCGGTCCTGCCGGGCCTGCCCACGCTCGTCGTGCAGACCACGGGCAAGACCGTGTCCGACGACCCGGAGCTCGTCGACGCCGTGCGCGACGCCATGACCGAGGCGTTCGCGTGGGCCAAGGACAACGACGCCGCCGTGCGTCAGTCGCTGGTCGACGAGATGAAGCTGCCCGAGCCGGCCGCGGCGAACCTCCGCTTCCCGACCTTCTCGACCGAGCTCGACGTCAGCGTCCTGCAGGGCCTGTCCGACCTCGCGGTCAAGTACACGTACTTCGAGAAGGCCCCGGACCTCGACACCCTCATCGTCGAGTGAAGCAGGCGGCCGACACGGTGACCGGCCCGGACCTCGGGGGCGCAGCCTCCCCGGCCCGGGCCGGACACGGGGCCGGCCCCGACGAGCGCGCCGTGGCCGGCGCGGGGGGTCGCCGCTCGGCGGCGCCCCGATCCGGCCGCGCCGCGCTGCTCGGGTTCCTCGGGATCGTCGGCTTCGCCGCCACCTGGGAGCTCGTGGCACGCGCCGAGCTGGTCAACCCCGCGTACCTGCCGCGGTTCTCCACGACCGCCGCGCGCCTGGTCACCGAGCTCGGCGAGCCGACGTTCTGGTCGGCGCTCGGCGACACGGTGGTCACCTGGGCGATCGGGCTCGCGATCGCGGTCGTCGCGGCGGTGGTCGCGGGGACCGTGATCGGCCTGGTGCCGTTCCTGCGCCGCGCGACGCACAGCACGGTCGAGTTCCTGCGGCCCATCCCGTCGGTCGCGATCATCCCGCTCGCGGTCCTCGTGGCCGGCCTGTCCCGCGAGGCCGCGCTCGTGATCGTCGTCTACGCGCCGTTCTGGCAGGTGTTCATCCAGGTGCTGTACGGCGTGGGGGACGTCGACACCGTCGCCGACGACACCGCGCGCAGCTTCGGGCTCGGGCGCCTCGCGCGGCTGCGCCACGTCGTCTTCCCCACCGCGCTGCCGTACGTCATCACGGGCTTCCGGCTCGCGGCGTCGATCGCGCTGGTCCTGACCATCACGGCCGAGCTCGTGATCGGCAACCCGGGGATCGGCCGGCAGATCGACGTGTACCGCTCCGCCCCGGACGCCCCCGGCCTGTACGCACTGGTCCTGGTCACGGGCCTGCTCGGGCTCCTGGTGAACCTCGCCACGCGCCTCGTCGAGCGCCGCGTGCTGCACTGGCACCCGTCGGTCCGCAAGGAAGGCGCCCGCTGATGCCCGCCGTGCGTCGCTCACTCGTCTCGATCGCGTTCGTCGTCGGCCTGCCCGCGCTCCTCGTCGTCGCCTGGGGCCTGGCCACGCAGGGCACGACGAACCTCTACTACCCGCCGCCGTCACGCGTGCTCGACGCGTTCGTCACCACCTGGCTCGCCCCCGAGACCCTCACGCGCGACGTCCTGCCGAGCCTGAGCCGGTTCGCGATCGGAGTGCTGCTGTCGATCGTCATCGGCATCGTCGCGGGCACCGCGATCGGCGCGACGCCGTGGCTGCGGTCCCTGCTCGAGCCGATGCTCGAGTTCTTCCGCGCGATCCCGCCCGTCGTGCTCGTCCCGGTGCTCATGCTCCTGCTCGGCATCGACGACTCCATGAAGCTCGCGGTGATCGTCTCGGGCAGCGTGTGGCCGGTCCTGCTCAACACGATCGAGGGCGTGCGCGGGACCGACCCCGTGCTCGTCGACACCTCGCGGTCCTACCGGGTCCGCGGCGTCCTGGCCTACCGGTACGTCGTGCTGCCCGCCGCGAGCCCGCAGATCATGGCCGGTATCCGGCTGTGCCTGTCGATCGGGCTGATCCTCATGGTGATCTCGGAGATGTTCGCCTCGTCGTCGGGGCTGGGCTACCAGATCGTCTTCTTCCAGCGGCAGTACATGGTCGCCGAGATGTGGAGCGGCATCCTGCTGCTCGGCCTCGTCGGCGTCCTGGTCGCCGGCGTCTTCCAGCTCGTCGAACGACGGGTGCTGCACTGGTACCACGGCTCGAGAGAGGTTGCACGTGGCTGAGCGAACACCCCTGCTGTCCGTCCGGGACCTGAAGAAGACCTACCAGGGCGCCGCCGGGCCGGTCGAGGCCGTCGGCTCGATCACGTTCGACGTGCAGCCCGGTGAGCTGGTCTGCATCGTCGGGCCGTCCGGCTGCGGGAAGACGACCCTGCTCAAGTGCCTGTCCGGCCTGCTCCCGCCGACCGCGGGCTCGGTCACCCTCGACGGCGCCGAGGTCACCGCACCGCCGAAGAAGATGGCGCTGGTGTTCCAGGAGTACGGGCGCAGCCTCTACCCGTGGCTCACGGTGCGCGACAACGTCGCGCTGCCGCTCAAGGCGCGCGGCGTGCCCAAGAGCGAGCGGCTCGCCCTGGTCGAACGGGCGATCGAGGAGGTCGGGCTCGGCCACGCGCTCGACACCTACCCCTGGCAGCTCTCGGGCGGCATGCAGCAGCGCGTCGCCATCGCGCGGGCCGTGGCCTACCAGCCCGAGATCCTCGTCATGGACGAGCCCTTCGCCGCGGTCGACGCCCAGACCCGCGCCGACCTGGAGGACCTCGTCCGACGCGTGTGGCGGGACCTCGGCGTGACCGTCCTGTTCGTCACGCACGACATCGACGAGTCCGTCTACCTGGGCGAGCGCGTCCTGATGCTGTCGAGCTCCCCGACGTTCGTGCAGGAGGACCTCGCGATCGACCTGCCGGACGCCCGCGACCAGCTCACCACGCGCGCGATGCCCCGGTTCACCGAGCTGCGCACGCACGTCTACGAGCAGATCCAGCGCGCCAAGCGCGGCGAGTCGGTCCCCGCCACGCCCTGAGTCACTCCGGTGCGGGGGTGTGGGAGTCGAGGATCGTGGTGAGGAGGTGCTGGAGAGTCTCGCGCTCGGTCGGGGTCAGGGCTGAGGTCAGGACGGCGTCGACACGCGCCGCCGAGGGGACCAGCTCGCGCAGCAGGGCAAGGCCCGCATCGGTGAGGCGGACGACGTTGCGGCGTCGGTCCGCGGTGGCGCGCACGCGCGCGACGAGGCCGCGCGCCTCGAGGCGGGCGACGAGCCCGGCGACGGTCGAGCGGTCGAGGTCCAGGGCGTCGCACAGCTCGCGCTGACTCGCCTCGCCCAGCCGGTGCAGGACGTTGAGCACGCCGAACTGCACGTTCGTCAGCCGCGGGCCGACCTCCTGCGCCCAGGCCGCGAGGTGCGCCTGCTGTGTGCGGCGCACGAGGAAGCCCGTGTGCCGGGCGAGGTCGAGGGGCAGCGGGTCGCTCACGGCGCCATGGTGGCAGTCGTCAGAGCCAGCGCGGTGGTGCCGGGACGGGCGTGCCGTCGGTCGTCGTCAGCAGGTGCGCGCCGCCGCGGCCGGTCGCCCATCGCGCGAGGTCGGCCGCGCGGCCACGCAGGTGGGTGCGCGGCACGTCGTCGCCACTCGCAGGGTCGTCCGCGAGCGCAGCGCGGTCCGTGGGCTCGAGGACCGGGACCACGACACCCTCGGCGTCGCCCCGCGCGCGCCAGGTGCGGGTGACGTCCGCGAGGAGCCGGTCGACGAGCTCGGCCGGGAAGTGCCGGAAGGACGCGCCGTTGTCGAGGTCGACGGCGTGCACCCACACCTCGCGCGTGCGCATCCAGACCGTCTCGCTCGCGGGGACCACACGCCCCTGGGCGGTGCGGACCTGCGCACGCCACGCCTCGTCGGACAGGTCCCGCCACTCGACGTTGAGGTGCACGGCCGCGTGCGCGGACAGGTTCCGCAGGGCGCGCGCGGGCAGGGTCGCGCCGTACTCGATCTCCGCGTCGCGCTCCTCGCGAGAGGCGTACATCGGGGTCTCGACGCCCGTGGCCGCCCACTCGGTCAGTCGCGTCAGGGCACGCGCGTTCAGGCCGACGTGCGCGACGACGTGCCGCCGGGTCCAGCCCGGCACGAGCGACGGGGCGTCGAGCTCGTCGTTGCGCAGCTCGTTGAGCGTGCGGGAGAAGTACGCCTGGCCCCGCCGGGCCAGCAGCAACGAGGCGAGCAGCTGCGGGTCGGTCGTCCGGTCGGTGCGGCCCGCCACGTCAGGCCTCCGCGACGACGTCGTTGCGGAGCTCGCCCAGCCCGGTGACGGTCGTCGTCAGCCGGTTCCCCGGACGCAGGTAGCGCGGGGGCGTGCGCGCGTGGCCGACGCCGCCGGGCGTCCCGGTCGCGATGACGTCGCCCGGGCGGAGCGTCAGGATCTGCGAGACGTAGGCGACCAGGGCGGCCGGGCCGAAGACCATGTCGTCGACGCGCGTGTGCTGCACCTGCTCGTCGTCGACGACCGTGCGCAGCTCGCCGGTGAGCGGCTGGTCGACCGTGAGCCACGGCCCGAACGGTGTCGTCGCCTCGAACGTCTTGCCCTGCAGCCACTGCGCGGTGCGGTACTGGTAGTCGCGCATCGTGACGTCGTTCAGCACCGCGTACCCGGCGATCGCGTCGCGCGCGGCGGCCTCGTCGAGCCTGCGCGCCGGGGCGCCGACGACGACCGCGACCTCGCCCTCCCAGTCGACCGCGTCGGCCGCGTGCGCGGGCAGGACGATCGGGTCGTACGGCCCGACGAGGGCCTCGGGATACTTCGCGAACAGCGTGGGGAACGCGGGCAGCTCCCGGCCCATCTCGAGGATGTGGTTGCGGTAGTTGAGCCCGACGCAGACGATCTTCGACGGCCGCAGCACGGGCGGCGCCCAGGCGCGGGGCTCGAGGTCCGCGAGCGCGTGCCGAGGGCCGTCGGCCGCCGCCGCGCGCGCACGCCAGAGCGGGTCGGCCAGCAGCGCACCCACGTCCGCGGCGTCGCCGATCTCGACCGCCGTCTCGTCGTCCACCCGCACCGCGACCGTCGTCCGCCCGGCGGGACCGTCCGTCGACGAGGCACCGACCCGCAGCGTGCCGAGCCTCACGCGAGGTCCTCGTTGCGCTGGCCGGGCACGTAGGTGCGCGTGAACTGGAGCCGGTCGATGATCGGCCCGTCGTTGAACCGGAACAGGTCGAACTGGGTGTCGGCGTGCAGCGACCACGGCACCCAGCTCGGGACGGCGAACAGGTCACCGGTCTCGACGCGGTGCTCGGTCCCGCCGAGCACGACCGTCCCGTCGCCCTCGAACACCTGCCACACCGACGAGCCGACCTCGTGCCGTGTGGGCGTCTCGGCGCCCGCGCGCAGCCGGTGGAACTCGCAGCGCAGCGTGGGCATCACGTCGCCGCCGTTCGTGGGGTTGGTGTACCGGATCGCGGCGTGCCCCTGCTCGACGGTCGCCGGGTAGCCCTCGTCCTCGAGCCGCAGCTGCTCGGTCAGCGCGCGGTCCGTGTGCTCCCAGCGGTAGGCGGACAGCGGCGAGCTCGTCTGGTCCTCCAGCCCGGACAGCGGCCGCAGCCCCGGGTGCGCCCACAGCCGCTCCGCGCGCGAGACGTCGGGCGAGGCCTCGTCGGTCACGCGCTCGGAGCCGAACTCGAAGAAGCCGACGTCGGCGTAGTGCGAGAACGGGACGTCGAGGCCGTCGATCCAGGCCATCGGCTGGTCGGTGTCGTTGTGGTGGCCGTGGTAGTTCCAGCCGGGCGTGAGCAGCAGGTCGCCGCGTCGCATGGCCACCGGGTCGCCGTTGACGACGGTCCACACGCCCTCGCCCTCGACGACGAAGCGGAACGCGTTCTGGCTGTGGCGGTGCTCCGGGGCGGTCTCGTGGCCGCCGAGGTACTGGATCGCGCACCACAGCGTCGGGGTCGCGTACGCGGTGCCCGGCAGGCCGGGGTTCGCGAGCCCGATCGCGCGACGCTCGCCGCCGCGCCCGACCGGGACGAGCTCACCGGACCGCTCGGCGATGTCGAACAGGGTCTTCCAGCGCCAGATGAAGGGGATGGCCTGGGGCGCCGGCGCCATGGGCATGAGGTCGTCCCGCTGGGTCCAGAGCGGGGCCAGGTTGTTCGCCTCGAAGTCGGCGTAGAGCTGCTTGAGCTCGGGGGTGTCGGCGGTGCCGTCCATCTGGTCCACGGTGCTCTCCTCGATGACGTCGTCGTCAGTCGTTGGCATACCAACGATAGGCGCGAACCGCCGCGCACGGAAGGGGCGGACGCCGTCCACCCAGTGGCCGCCCCCTGGCAGCGCCCGAACGGCCTTCCTACTGTGGGCCTGCGCCGGTTCGTCCCGTTCTGACCGAGCGCTCTCCAGGGGGTGACGGCGGGGGCCCGCGCCCGAGGGGACGTCTCGACCCCGCCGCAGGGGGACCCATGCGCTCCAGGCTCACGACCTCGCTCGCCGCCGCCGTCATGGCACTCACGCTCGTCACCGCCGTCCCGGCGGCCGCGCACGGCCCTGGGCACCACCACCGCCCGGCGACGTACCTGCTCGACCCCGTCGGCCCCGCCGCGGACGACGTCTACCCCGAGGGCGTCGCCGCGCACGGCGGCCACTTCTACGTCAGCAGCACCACCGACGGCACGATCTACCGGGGAGACCTCGACGAGCCGACCGCGACGCCGTTCCTACCGGGCGGGCAGGACGGCCGCGTCATCGCGGTCGGGCTCAAGGTCGACGGCCGCACGCTGCTCGTCGCGGGCGGCTTCACGGGTCGCGTGTGGGCGTACGACCTGCGGACCCGCGCGTTGACCGGGTCGTGGCAGGTGGTGCAGGACGGCACGCCGACGTTCGTCAACGACCTGGCCGTGAGCCCGCGCGGTGACATCTACGTGACGGACTCGATGCGCCCGGTCCTCTACAGGATCCACGCGGGCGAGAAGCGGACGACGACGACCGAGCTGCTCGAGCCGGTCGTGTCGTTCGAGGGCACCGAGTTCACCTACGACCAGGACGTCAACGCCAACGGCCTGGTGATCTCCCCCGACGGGAAGACCGCCGTCGTCGCGAAGACGCGCACCGGGCAGCTGTTCCGGGTGGGGCTGACCGACGGCAGCGTCTCGGTCGTCGACCTCCACGGCGGCTCCGTCCAGGGCGACGGTCTGCTGCTCGACGGCCACCGGCTGCTCGCGGCCGAGTGGACGGCCGGCAGCCCGCAGTCCGTGGTCGCCGTCGACCTCAACCGGCGCTTCACCGAAGGCCGGGTCGTCTCGCGGACGTCGGACCCGTCGTTCGACGACCCGACGACCATCGCGCGTGCCGGGCGCGACCTGCTCGTCGTGAACAGCCAGTTCGACACGAGGAGCGCAGGCGGGACGCCGGAACCGTTCACGGTGTCGCGCATCCCCGTTCCCTGACGGGCTCACGCCCTGCGGGACGGTCACACAGCGCGGAGCACCAGCAGGAACTGCCCGCCGCCGGGTTCGACCTGCGTCGTGACGGGCAGGCCGGGGGCGAACCGTGACAGCCGGTCGACGAGCCACGCGGCAGCCTCGTCGGCGTCCGCGCGGCTGGGGCAGCGCGCCACGACCTCCCGCCCGCCCTTACGTCCGAGGCGCTCGACGGTCTCGGCGATCGGCGCGGGGTCGACGACGAACAGGTCGGGCGACCACGGCACCACGGGCTTCACCGCGCCCTTGCGGGTGTTGCACTGGCGGTGGGCGAGGCGCTCGCTGCCGGGCGCGGCCTTCTTGGACTTGGTGACGAGGCCGGAGTCGACGCTCGGTCCGAGGTCGGAGTTCACCGACGCGTCGGGGTCCACCGGCTGGTCGCACAGCCAGCAGCGCCACGCGTCCCGGTCACCGACGTCGCTCAGGTTGCTCATGCGCGCACGCTAGCGCCCGCCCCTCCGGCGACGCCTCTCTCGAGGGCGGGGAGGCCGCCGAGCGGAGATCCCGGCTCAGGGAGCAGGGACGTGTGCCCGCACCACAGCCCGGATCTCCTGGTCGAACGCGTGACGCTCCAGTGGGTCCGTCAGATGCTCGCGCTCGTCCAGGAGCACGACGAGCTCCCGGTCCAACGGGCCCTGCTCGTCCCACGCCAGGACCCGTGCATAGAAGCACCCCTCCATGACGTGGATCGGCAGGTCCCAGTAGCCGACGGCGCGCAGCAGCGCCCTGTACGCCGAGTCCTCGTCCTCGATGACCGGAATGTCGATGCCGTGCTCAGCGAGCATCGCACGCACGAGCGTCTCGGCATCGCTGCGGGAGCTGCCGCGGCTCAGGGCCGCGACCTCGACCGTCGCCTCGCCGTCGAACCCCGCCGCGACCAGGTCCTCGGCCACGACGACTGCGTCCTCGACGTGGAGGCCCGCAGGCAGGACGAGACCGATCGCCACGCGATGCAGGCGAGCGTCTGCGTCCAGCTCGAGGGGTCCGCTCACGAGCGCGATCCTGCCAGTCGGAGCGGCGGGTCGTGCCGCTGTCGGGCCGGCGGGCACGCTCACGGCAGTGCGGCGGGGACGTGTCGGACGGCGCTGCGATGCTGGCTCGATGGAGCTGCGGTTCAGCGGCGAGGTGATCTGGTGGCGCGGGCCCGCGCCGCACCACTTCGTCGTGCTCCCCGAACCGCACGCGGCCCGCCTGCGCGCCGTCGCGTCACGCGTGACGTACGGCTGGGGCTGCATCCCGGCGACCGTGACGCTGGGGAGCACGACGTTCACCACGTCGATCTTCCCCAAGGACGGCGGGTTCCGCGTGCCGCTCAAGGTGGCCGCACGCCGGGCGGAGGGGGTCGAGCTCGGGGACGACGTGGACCTCGTCGTCGTCGTGGACGACCCGGACGGGCCGTCCGGCCCGCCGGAAGAGCCGGACGACGACCAGCCGACGCCCCCACCGGCCCCGCACCACGACCCCGCGGACGACGACGACTACTTCGACCCCGCCCGTACGGCGCCCCGGTAGGGTTCGGTGCCCGAGGCCCCGGGGGAGGACAGGTGCTGGCACTGACGCCACCGCAGCTACGGCCGTTCTGCACGCTCACGGTCGAGCTCGCGCCGGTCCTGGACGTGGGTGCGGCCCGGCTCGGGAAGCGGCGCGTCGTCCCCATCGCGGGTGGGCGCGTCACCGGCCGGATCAGCGGGACCGTCCTGGACGTGGGCGCGGACTGGCAGACCGTCGACGACGACGGCGTGGCCGAGATGGACGCGCGCTACGCGTTCCGGACCGACGACGGCGCGCTCGTCGAGATCGTCAACCAGGGCTTCCGGTACGGACCGCCGGACGTCATGGCGCAGCTCGCGTCGGGCGCCCCGACGGCACCCGATGCGTACTCGATGCTCTCCACGGCTCGCCTCGAGAGCGGCCACCCCGACTACCGGTGGGTCAACCGGCTCGTGCTCGTCGGGACCGGCGCACGCCACGGCAGCACCGTGCAGGTCGACCTCTACACCCTCGAGGACCTCCACACCCTCGACGGCCGACACACCCTGGACCACCCCGACCCCCCGGAACGAGGGCCGCAGACGTGACCGACGAGCGAGTCCTGATCGCAGGCGGGGGGATCGGCGGCCTCGCCGTCGCGCTCACGCTGCACCAGCTCGGCGTGCCCTTCACGGTGCTCGAGGGTGCGCGCGAGCTCGCGCCGCTCGGGGTGGGGATCAACCTGCAGCCCAACGCGGTGCGCGAGCTCGGGGACCTGGGCATCGACACCGACGCGCTCGACGAGATCGGCCTCGCCACGCACGAGTGGGCGCTCGTCGGACGCAACGGCAACGACATCTACGCCGAGCCGCGCGGCCTGCGCGCGGGGTACAGCTGGCCGCAGTACGCCGTCCACCGCGGGCGTCTGCAGCTGCTCCTCGCGCAGACGCTGCGCGAGCGTGCCGGCGACGCCGCGATGCTGCTCGGCCACCGCGTCACCGGCTACGAGAAGCACGACGACGGGACCGTGACGGCGCTCGGGCAGCGCGCCGACGCGAGCACGGTCCGCGAGCGCGGCACCCTGCTGGTCGGCGCGGACGGCATCCACTCGGCGGTGCGCGCGCAGATGCACCCCGACCAGCCGCCCATCCACTGGGGCGGCACGATCATGTGGCGCGGCACCACGCAGGCGAGGCCGATCCGCACGGGCGCCTCGTTCGTCGGCCTCGGCTCGGCCCGGCACCGCGTGGTGGTCTACCCGATCTCGCCCGCCGACCCGGACACGGGCCTGGCCACGATCAACTGGATCGCCGAGATCCGGGTCGACGACGTCGACGACCGCGAGGCCGCGGGCTGGTTCCGGCGCGTCGACGTCTCGGAGTTCGCGCACCACTTCACCGACTGGACCTACGACTGGCTCGACGTGCCGGACCTGCTGGCCCGCGCCGAGGTCGCGTACGAGAACCCGATGATCGACCGCGACCCGGTGCCGACGTGGCACGACGGGCCGGTGCTGCTGGTCGGCGACGCGGCCCACGCGATGTACCCGACGGGGTCGAACGGGGCGAGCCAGGCGATCATGGACGCCCGCCTGCTGGGCGCCTCGATGCTGGAGCACGGTGTCACGCCCGACGCGCTCGCCGCCTTCGACGCGCGACTGTGCGGCCCGATCTCGCAGCTCGTGCTGCGCAACCGTGGCGACGGTCCGTTCGGCCTGCTCGACCTGGTCGACGAGCGGTGCGGCGGGCAGTTCGACGACATCGAGGACGTCGTCCCCGAGCTCGAGCGCAACGAGTTCATGGCCGGCTACAAGGCCGCCGCGGGCTTCGCGATCGAGCAGCTCAACGCGGCCGCGCCGACGATCGCACCCGGCGCGTCCCTCGGCACCCGCGTCGACGCGTGACCCGGTGCGGCGCTCTCCAACGAGCCCGCACATCCGACGTCCAAGATGCCGACTCGGGCAACCGTTGCCACCCTGGGCCCGATGAACACCACGATCTCGGCCGCCGCCCACCCCGCCACGAGCCAGGACCGCGTGCGGCAGGTCACGGTCCTGCTCGGGGCGGTCGTCGCGATCGTCGGAGCCACGATCGGCTCGGGCGCGCTCGGCGGCCAGCCGATCGCCGAGGCCGCGGACGGCGCGCTGTCCGCGACCGCGACCCCGGTCGCACCCGACAGCCCCGCGTTCGCGATCTGGTCGGTGATCTACGCCGGCCTGGCGGTCTTCGCGGTCGTCCAGGCGCTGCCGCGCAACGCGACCGACCCGCGACTGCGGGCGGTCGCCTGGTGGGTGCTCGCGTCGATGCTGCTCAACGCGCTGTGGATCGGCGTCGTGCAGGCCGGGTCGGTCGGGGGCAGCGTCGTCGTGATCGTCGTGCTGCTCGCCGTGCTGGCGCGGCTGTTCGTGACGCTCGTGCGCCTGGCGCACACCAACGCGGTGGCCTCGACGGTCACCGACGTGACGGTCGGGCTGTACCTGGGCTGGGTCAGCATCGCGACGCTCGCGAACACGGCCGCGTTCCTGGCGGCGGCCGACGTGGGCGAGCTCGGGCTCGGCGCGACCACGTGGTCGGTGATCCTCGTGGCCGCGGGCGCCGTGCTCTCCATCGCCTACGCCCTGTACGGCAGCAGCAGCCCGACCGTCGTCATCCCGGTCGGGCTGGCGATGGCGTGGGGACTGATGTGGATCGGCCTGGGCCGGACCGACGGCCCGCTGGTCGACGAGACGGTCGCGACCGCGGCGTTCGTCGCCGCGGGGGTCGCGCTGCTCGCGCCGCTCGTCACGACGCTCGCCGCGCGCCGGCGCTGACGGCTGTCGCGCCAGCGTCGCCCGCCCGCCCGCCTGCACGCCTGCCCGCCTGCCCGCCTGCCCGCCTGAGTCGAACCGGGCAGAGCCAGGCCCGGGGACGGTCAGGCCCGCCTTTCCTTGCTGGAGAAGTGCGCGGCGATGACGTATCAGTGAGGTATGCGTACCTACGTGGCGCGTCTCGCCGCGTACCCGGTCGTGATCGCGACGCTCGCGGTCGGGCTCGTGGGCGGGGTGCTCGAGCTGGTCGGCCAGGCCGAGGCCGCGCGGTGGGTGGTGTCCGCCTTCGCGGTCGGTGTCGCGGTGCTCAAGGTCCGCGAGATGGTGGCCGACCTGCGGGCCGGCAGCTACGGGATCGACCTGCTCGCGGTGACGGCGATCGGTTCGACCGTCGCGGTCGGTGAGTACTGGGCGGCGCTCGTCGTGTGCCTGATGCTGTCCAGCGGTGAGGCGCTCGAGGACTACGCGGCGGGCCGGGCCTCGCGTGCGCTGACCGGGCTGCTGGAGAGCGCCCCACGCATCGCGCACCGCCTGGACGGCGCCGGGCAGCTCACGGACCTCATGGTCGAGGACGTGGCGATCGGCGACCGGCTGCTCGTGCGGCCGTTCGAGGTCGTGCCGGTGGACGGCGTGCTCGAGTCCGCGACCGCGACGCTCGACGAGTCGTCGCTGACCGGCGAGTCCCTGCCGGTCGACCGCGCTCAGGGCGACGGGCTGCTGTCCGGTGCGATCAACGGCACGGAGGCGATCGAGATCCGCGCCACCGCGAACGCGGCGGACTCGCAGTACCAGCGCATCATCGAGCTCGTGCGCCAGGCGCAGGACTCCAAGGCGCCCTTCGTGCGCCTCGCCGACCGCGTCGCGGTGCCCTTCACGCTCGGCGCGCTGGGCCTCGCGGTCGCGGCGTGGCTCGTGTCCGGCGACCCCGCCCGGCTCGCCGAGGTGCTCGTCGTCGCGACGCCGTGCCCGCTGATCATCGCGGCGCCGGTGGCGTTCATGGGCGGCATGTCGCGCTCCGCGCGCGCCGGGATCATCGTCAAGAGCAGCGGCATGCTCGAGCAGCTCGCCCGGGCGCGCACCGCCGCGTTCGACAAGACCGGGACCCTCACCTACGGGCAGCCACGCGTCACGGAGGTCCACGCGCAGGGCATGGGCGCCGACGAGGTGCTCCTGCTCGCCGCCGCGGTCGAGCAGTACTCGGGGCACCCGCTCGCGGACGCGGTCGTCGAGCGTGCCCGCGAGGACGTCGGCGAGGTGCCGTCCGCCGAGGACGTCACCGAGGTCCCCGCGCACGGCATGCGCGGCGTCGTGGGCGGGCGCGTCGTCGTCGTGGGCAACGCCCGGCACATCGCACGCGAGACCGGTCAGGAGGCGCTCGCCGGGCCGGAGGCAGCCACGGCGGTGCACGTCGCGATCGACGGTCGGTACGTCGGCTACCTCGCCCTGGCCGACGAGCTACGCGCCGAGACCCGCGCGACGATGGCCTCGCTGCACCGCGCGGGCGTCCGCACGACCATGATGCTCACGGGCGACGGCACGGACGTCGCGCGTCACATCGCCGCGCGCGCGGGCATCGACGACGTGCGCGCCGAGCTGCTGCCGCAGGACAAGGTCGACGCGATCCGCACGGCACCGCTGCGTCCCGTGATGATGGTCGGCGACGGCGTCAACGACGCGCCCGTCCTGGCGGCGGCGGACGTCGGCATCGCGATGGGCGCGCGCGGGTCGAGCGCGGCGAGCGAGTCCGCCGACGTGGTCATCACCGTCGACGACCTGTCCCGCGCCGCGCGAGCGGTGCACATCGGCAAGCGCACCATGCGCGTCGCCTGGCAGGCGATCGGGATCGGGCTCGCCCTGTCCGTCGGCCTCATGCTCCTCGCGGCCGCCGGCCGCCTGCCCGCGATCGCAGGCGCCTGGCTGCAGGAGGCCGTCGACCTCGCGACGATCCTGTGGGCGCTGCTGGCCGTGCGCCCCAGCCGGTCCGAGCGGGCCGACCTGCGGCTGGTGACGTCCGAGCTCGGCGTGCCGAGCACCGCTCAGGCTGCCGATACGCTGCCGACGCGCTGACCTGCGCACCGCTCCCGATCGAGAGGCCTCCCGTGAAGGCTGTCGTGTACGAGCAGTACGGGGGTCCCGAGCGGCTGCGGCTCGCCGACGTCCCGACGCCGCGCCCCGCCGCCGGGCAGGTCCTGGTGAAGGTCGCGGCCACGTCGATCAACCTCAGCGACTGGGAGAGCCTGCGCGGCTCGCCGTTCTACTCGCGCCTCGGTGGGCTCCGGGCGCCGCGACGACACGTGCTCGGCTCGGACATCGCAGGGACGGTCGAGGCCGTCGGTGCCGACGTCACCGGGTTCGCCCCCGGCGACGAGGTCTACGCGGACAACCTCGCGCTCATGGGGGGCTTCGCGCAGTATGCGGTCGTCCCCGAGCGAGAGCTGGCGCGCAAGCCCGCCGAGCTGACGTTCACCCAGGTCTCGACGATCCCCCAGGCCGGCGCGATCGCGCTGCAGGGGACCTCGCTCGCGGCGCCGGGACGCCGCGTGCTCGTCAACGGCGCGGGCGGCGGCTCGGGGACGTTCGCGATCCAGCTCGCCAAGCGGCTCGGCGCGCACGTCACGGCCGTCGACAACGAGCACAAGCTGGACTTCATGCGGTCGCTGGGGGCCGACGAGGTCGTCGACTACCGCCGGGAGGACTTCACGCGCGGCCGCGAGCGCTACGACCTGATCCTCGACCTCGTCGCCCACAGGTCCGTCTTCGCCTACCGGCGCGCGCTCGCCCCGGGCGGACGCTACCGGTGCGTGGGCGGCACGGTCCGGTCGCTCCTGCGGGTGCTGACCGTCGGTGCCGCTGCGGGCGTCGCCACCGGACGCTCGTTGGGCGTGCTCGTCGTGAAGACGGGACCCGCGCAGTTCGAGCCTCTCGCCGAGCGGTGCGTCGCAGGGGAGGTCGCCGTCCACGTCGACCGAACGGTCGGACTCGACGGCGTCGCGGAGGCGCTCGCGCACGTCGGCGAGGGCCGCGCGCTCGGCAAGGTCGTCGTCACGCCCTGACGGTCCCGGTCCGCCGGCCCTCGCCCGGCCCGACGATGCCCCCCGGCTGTCGAATCCGGCGGTCGTCGTGCGTCATCTCGGTGAGACGACCGACTGACGAGAGGGGACAGGCGATGCAGTTCATGGTGATCGTCAAGGCCACGGCCGAGAGCGAGGCGGGCATCATGCCCACCACCGAGGACTTCGAGACGATGGGCGCGTTCATCGGCGAGCTCGTCGACGCGGGCATCCTGCGCGGCGCCGAGGGCCTGCTGCCGAGCAGCACCGGGGCGCGGATCTACGTCGAGGACGACGACGAGCGCACCGTCGTGGACGGGCCGTTCGCCGAGACCACCGAGCTCGTCGCGGGCTTCTTCCTGGTCGAGATGGACTCGCTGGCCGAGTGCGTCGAGCTGTTCAAGCGCTGCCCGGTGCAGCGGTCGAGCCTGGGCAAGCGCACGCACCTCGAGATCCGGCAGCTCCCGCGGCCCGAGGACTTCGGGGAGAGCTTCACGCCCGAGCAGCAGGAGGCGGTCGAGCAGCGGCGCGCCAAGGTCGCGGCCCAGGGCTGACCCGCGGCGGCGGGTCGTGCCAGGGTGGGCGCCATGCCCGTCGTGCGCACCGCCGCCGCCCTGCTGCGCGCGTCGCACCTGCCCCCGACGCTCGCCGTCACGGCGTTCGCGGCGGCGTACGCGTGGGGCGTCGGGGCACCCGCCGGGCTGGCCGCGCAGGTCGCGCTCGCGGTGCTCGCGGGTCAGCTGTCGGTGGGGTGGTCGAACGACTGGATCGACGCCGCGCGTGACCGGGCCGTCGCCCGGCCGGACAAGCCGGTCGCGACGGGGGCGATCACCACCGGGACGGTGCGGGCGGCCGCGCTCGTGGCGGCGCTCGCGTGCGTGGTGCTGTCGTTCCTGCTCGGGCCCGCGCCGGGCGCGGTGCACGTCGTGGCTGTCGCGTC
>NZ_LFKW01000088.1:0-7904 GCF_001040865.1 Cellulomonas sp. A375-1
CGTCGGGCTCGCGCCGCGGCTCGCGCGCGCCTCGGGGCGCGACGGTCGCCTCACCACGACGCTCGCCGTCCTCGCGTTCGCGGTGACGAGCGCGCTGGCTACGAGCGTGCTCGCGGCGACGCTCGGGTTCGTCGAGCGCGCCCAGCACCCGGTCACGGGGTTCGAGGAGCGCCTGGGTGAGACGTACGTGCTGCTCGCCTGGGTGGCGACCGTCCTGCTCGTCGTGCCGCTGCTGACCCTGGGCGGCGCGGCCGCGCGGCTCGGGGTGGCGCGCCGCAACGAGCGGCTGGCGACCCTGCGGCTGCTCGGCGCGACGCCGCGCGAGGTGGTCGGCCTGACGCTCGTCGAGACGGCGACCCAGGGGCTCGCGGGTGCCGTGCTGGGGACCGTGCTCTACGGGGTGCTGCTGCCCGTGTGGGCGGCGATCCCGCTCCTGGGACGGACGTTCACGGTGGGCGAGCTGTGGGTCGGTCCCGGCGTGCTGGCGCTCGTGTGGCTCGTCGTCCCGCTGCTCGCGGCGGTGAGCGGGGCCGTCACGCTGCGCCAGGTCGTGGTCTCACCCCTGGGCGTGGCGCGACGCGTGCGCCCGCCGGCGCTTCGCGCGGTGCGCGTGGTCGTCGCCGTCGTCGCGTTCGCGTCGTTCGTCGTCGTGTCGATGACCTTGCAGCTCTTCGCCGCCGCGACGGTCGCGGTGCTGCTCGGCGCGCTCGCGCTGGCCTTCCTGGCCGTGAACGCGATCGGTCCGTGGCTCCTGGGTGTGGCCGGCCGGCGCCGGCTGCGGCGCGCCCGCACCCCCGCCCAGCTGCTCGCCGCACGACGCCTGCTCGACGACCCGCTCGGGGTGTGGCGCGTCGTCGGCGGGCTCGCGCTCGCCTCGTTCGTCGCCGGTGCGCTCGCGGTGATCCCGGCACTGGCCGACGTGTCCGGGGACGACGCGGACACCCGCCTCCTGACGGGCGACATCGTGACCGGCGGGCTGCTCACCCTGCTCATCGCGTTCCTGCTGGCCGCGGCGTCGGCGGGGATCGCGCAGGCCGCCTCCGTCCTCGACCGCAGGCGCGAGCTCGCGCTCGCGCACCTCGCCGGGGCGCCCGCAGAGCTGTTCGACGACGTGCGGCGGCGCGAGGTCGTCGGCCCGGTGGTCGTGGCGTCCGTCGGATCGGCGGCCCTCGCGCTCGCGCTGCTCCTGCCGCTGCTCGGGTTCGCGGTGCTCACGGCTCCTCAGGGTCCGCTGCTGCTGGCCGCGAGCCTGGCCGTGGGCGTGCTGCTCGTGCTCGCGGCCACCGAGACGTCCCGCCCCCTGCTGCGGCGCGTGCTGGCCGAGACCGTGGTGCGCGTGGACTGACCCGCCGCGGCCGGGTTCAGGCGCGTCGCGCCCGCAGGACCGCGTCGTGGACCGTGACGGTCTCACCCTGGCCCGTCCGGGCCAGCCGTGGGACCGACGCCGCGACCTCGACCACCCAGGCCCCGTCGAGCGTGACGAGCTCGTCACGCACCTCGTCGGCGCCCGGGAACATGCCGGGGTCGTGCGGCCGGCCGACCGGCGCGGCGAGGTCCAGCGCGTCGTGCTGGACGATCAGGAGCGTCCCGCCGGGGGCCACGTGCCGGGCGGCGCGCGCGACGAAGCCTGCGCGCGCCTGCGGCGCGAGATGGATGAAGTGCGAGGTCACGAGGTCGAACTGCGCGTCGTCGTCCCAGGTCGCGACGTCCGCCTGGACCCAGCGCACCTCGACCCCCGCGTCGGCTGCCGCACGTGCGCCGCGCGCCAGCCCGGTCGCCGCGAAGTCCACGGCGGTGACCCGCCAGCCCTGCTCGGCCAGCCACACCGCGTCACGACCCTCACCTGCCCCCAGGTCGAGCGCAGTCCCGGGCGTGAGGTGCCCGGTGTGTGCCACGAGCGCCGCGTTCGGCTGCCCGCTCCACACCGCGGGC
The DNA here is from genome assembly GCF_001040865.1 of Cellulomonas sp. A375-1. Classification (NCBI taxonomy): domain Bacteria; kingdom Bacillati; phylum Actinomycetota; class Actinomycetes; order Micrococcales; family Cellulomonadaceae; genus Cellulomonas; species Cellulomonas sp. A375-1. The sequence continues at coordinate 1,933 of NZ_LFKW01000088.1, forward strand.
GCGGAACCGTACCGGTCCTCCCAGCCCGCCGCGTCCAGCGACCACGTCGACCGGTCGCGCACGTCGCCCGCGGTCTGCTCACGCCAGCGCGCGACGGCCTCGCGGGCGTCCAGCTCGACGAGCTCGGCGTTCAGCTGCGCCGCGACGCTCGCACCCTGCGCGGCGGACGTCAGGACGGTGGCCATGGGGTCGAAGGAGTTGCCGGCCACGCGCACCCCGGGGACGGCGGTCGCGCCCGCCTCGTCGGCCGGCACGGCGGTGGCGACGACGACGCCCGCGCGCTCGACGGGCTCGGCGACGAGGCCGAGCGGGCGCAGGTGCGCGTCGTTCGCCTCGAGGGTCGTGCGCACGACGACCGCGTCCGCCGGGATCGTCTCGCCGGCGTCGGTGCGCACGGCGGTCAGTGCGTCGTCCTGCACGACGAGCTCGGCGAGGCCGCCGAGGGCCACACGCACGCCACGAGCGGACAGGCGTGCCGCCTCGTCGGCCGGGAGCAGCGGGTCGCCGCGCAGGAGCGTGACGCGCGGGGTCCACTGCCGCCAGAGCAGCGCGGCGTACACGCCCAGGGGTCCGTCGCCGACGACCACGACAGGTCCGTCGCCGACCTCCCAGCCGTGGCAGTACGGGCAGTGCAGCACGTCGCGGCCCCAGCGTCGAGCCAGCCCCGGCACGTCCGGCAGGACGTCGCGCCCGCCGGTCGCGCTCACGACCGTGCGCGTCGTGAGGTGGCTGCCGTCGTCGAGCTCGACCTCGAACGCGCCGAGGTGACCGCTGACCGCCACGACGCGGCCGGTGCGCAGCTCGCCGCCGTAGCCCGCGACCTCGTCGCGGCCGTGCGCGAGCAGCGAGCGCGGCGGGATGCCGTCGCGGGTCAGGTAGCCGTGCGCGTGCGCGGCGACCGCGTTGCGCGGACGGGCGTCGTCGACGACGAGCACGCGGCGCCGGGCGCGGGACAGGACGAGAGCGGCCGCCAGCCCTGCCGCGCCGCCACCGGCCACGACGACGTCCCACGTGCCGTCCCAGGTGCCGTCCCCGTCGCCGCCGGGTGACGAGCCGGTGCCCGACCCCGGCCACGCGGTGGGGTGCGGGGGTGCGTCGTCTCCGTGCTGGTGCTGCAGGTCGTGCCCGTGGTGCGGCTCGTGCTCGTCGTGACGCTCCATGCTGTGCTCCGTCCGTCCGCGTGCGGTGTCCTCGTGGGACCGTCTCCCACGGAGTCGCCGCGCGGCAAGGATCGTTGCCGAAGTGGCAAGGTGGGCGGATGGGGAGGTGAGCGGATGACTGACGACGTGCTGGCGGGTGTCGGGCCGCGGCTGCGCGCGCTGCGCCAACGGCGGGACCTCACGCTCGCGGCGCTCTCGAGCGCGACGGGCATCTCGGTGAGCACGCTGTCGCGGCTCGAGTCGGGGCAGCGGCGGCCGACGCTCGAGCTGCTGCTGCCGCTCGCGCGCGTGCACCAGGTGCCGCTCGACGAGCTCGTCGGCGCACCGCACACCGGGGACCCGCGCGTGCACGCCCAGCCCTTCGAGCACCGCGGTGCGACGTACGTGCCGCTGACGCGCCGACCCGGCGGGCTGCGTGCCTACAAGATGGTGCTCGCGCCGAGCGCGCCGCAACGCACGCTCGAGCAGCAGACGCACGAGGGCTACGAGTGGATGTACGTGCTGTCCGGCCGCGTCAGGCTCGTGCTCGGCGAGCACGACCTCGTGCTGGGCGAGGGGGAGGTCGCGGAGTTCGACACGCGCACGCCGCACGCGTTCGTGAACCCCGGCCCGGGGCCCACCGAGCTGCTCACGCTGTTCGGCCCGCAGGGCGAGCGCATGCACGTGCGGGCGCGACCCCGCGCGCGGGGCACGAAGGACTGAGTACCCGGTGCGTGTCGGAGGTGCGCTCTACGGTGGCCCGCATGGGACTCACGGTGGAGATGGTCACGTTCGACACGACCGACGCGGTGGCGCTGGCCACGTGGTGGGCACGGCAGCTCGGCGGCGAGGTCCGCGACGAGTCGGACGGCTGGTTCGTCGTCGCGGCCGACGTGCAGGGAGTGGCGCGCGTCGGCTTCCAGAAGGTCGAGGAGGCGACGCCGGGCAAGAACCGCGTGCACCTCGACCTGGCGGCGTCCGACGCGCCGGCGGAGGTGGCGCGCCTGGTCGCCGACGGCGCGTCGCTCGTCGACACGCACACCGAGGGCGGCTTCTCCTGGACGGTGCTCGCCGACCCGGACGGCAACCAGTTCTGCGTCTCGCAGCACTGACCTGCGCGCGCCCGCCGGGCGGCGGGGTGCGGGCCACGGACGAATGGATGCCAGGTCGACGGTGCACGACCGGTAGCCTGGGCGGGCTCCGTGGGACGTCGAGCACGACGCCCCACGGACTTCGCTCAGACCCCAGCCCGCAGCACCCAGCGGCGGGCCTCGAACACCTGGAGAGCATCGCCGTGGCACCCTCGCGTCTCGATTCCGTCGTCTCCCTCGCCAAGCGGCGAGGCTTCGTGTTCCCGAGCGGCGAGATCTACGGCGGTACCCGCTCCGCGTGGGACTACGGACCCCTCGGTGTCGAGCTGAAGGAGAACATCAAGCGCCAGTGGTGGCGCGCGATGGTCACGAGCCGCGACGACATCGTCGGCCTCGACTCCTCGGTGATCCTGCCGCGCCAGGTGTGGGTGGCCTCGGGCCACGTGGGCGTGTTCACCGACCCGCTCACCGAGTGCCTGAGCTGTCACAAGCGCTTCCGCGAGGACCAGCTGCTCGAGGAGTTCGAGGAGCGCAAGGGCCGCGCGCCCGAGGGCGGCCTCGCGGGCGTGCCGTGCCCGAGCTGCGGCACCAAGGGCGAGTGGACCGAGCCCCGTGACTTCAACATGATGCTCAAGACCTACCTCGGCCCGGTCGAGGACGAGTCCGGCCTGCACTACCTGCGGCCCGAGACCGCGCAGGGCATCTTCGTGAACTTCAAGAACGTCTACACCGCCGCGCGCATGAAGCCCCCGTTCGGCATCGGCCAGATCGGCAAGTCGTTCCGTAACGAGATCACGCCCGGCAACTTCATCTTCCGCACGCGCGAGTTCGAGCAGATGGAGATGGAGTTCTTCGTCGAGCCCGGCACCGACGAGACGTGGCACCAGTACTGGATCGACTACCGGACCGACTGGTACGTCGACCTCGGTATCGACCGCGACAACCTGCGGCTCTACGAGCACCCGGCGGAGAAGCTGTCGCACTACTCGAAGCGGACCGTCGACATCGAGTACCGGTTCGGCTTCCAGGGCAGCGAGTGGGGCGAGCTCGAGGGCATCGCGAACCGCACCGACTTCGACCTGTCCACGCACACCGAGCACTCGGGCCAGGACCTGTCGTTCTTCGACCAGGGCAAGAACGAGCGCTACGTGCCGTACGTCATCGAGCCGGCCGCGGGCCTGACGCGGAGCCTCATGGCGTTCCTCGTCGAGTCCTACACCGAGGACGAGGCGCCCAACACCAAGGGCGGCGTCGACACGCGCGTCGTGCTCAAGCTCGACCCGCGCCTCGCGCCCGTCAAGGCCGCGGTCCTGCCGCTGTCCCGCAACGAGCAGCTCTCGCCCAAGGCGCGCGACCTCGCGGCCGAGCTCCGCAAGAACTGGAACGTCGACTTCGACGACGCCGGCGCGATCGGTCGCCGCTACCGCCGGCAGGACGAGATCGGCACGCCGTTCTGCATCACGGTCGACTTCGAGACCCTCGACGACCAGGCCGTCACCATCCGGCACCGCGACGACATGAGCCAGGAGCGCGTCGCGCTCGACCAGGTCACGTCCTACCTCGCCCCGCGCCTGCTCGGCGCCTGACCTGCCGGCCCTCGCGGCCGCGAACGACGACGAGGCCCGTCCCCGGTCCACCGGAGACGGGCCTCGTCGCGTGCTCGCGCCTCACTGCAGGCGACGTCAGCCGAGCGCCGCGCGGACGTCCGCGAAGATCCCCGGCGTGCCGCCCGTCTGCTCGCACTCCTCTTCGCTGATGCCCTCACAGCCAGGCACGAGCACGTCGCCACCAGGCGACACCCAGACGTTCGTGCTCAGCGTGTCGAAGTGCCCGGACGCGTCCGTCGCGACGTACGCGTACATCGCGCGATCGCCGTGCCACACGGTGGGCAGCTCGACGGGGAGGTCGCCCCGCGCGTTCCCCATGACGGACCAGGTGAATGCCCGCCAGGCGCCGTCCTGCGGTGCGGCACCGATCTCGACGAAGGCGCGCACGTCGGGAGCGAGCGGAGCGACCGTGCCGTCCATCGACGTCAGGTCGAGCTGACGCGGTTGCGTCTGTGGGAGCGTCGTGTCGAGGTAGAGCGTCGGCAGCAGGACGTCGCCGGCACCGTCGGCGAGCTCGAGCCACACCCGCCGACCCTCGACGTCGCCCAGGTCGAGGCGCTCGTCGTCGGACCAGGCCGTGGCCGCGGTGATCCCCTCGCCGACCGAGGCCGCGGTCGACGGCCCGGCAGGCGGCGTGACGCCTGCGCCGAGCGTCACGTCGGCGACGTCCACGCCGCGTTCCGCGAGGGCGGCGACGAGTGCCGCGCCGCCGTCCGGCTGCGCCTCGAGGCACGCGGGGTCCAGCGCGGTGCACCTGCCCGAGCCCTCGGCGACCTCGTCGGCCGTCGTCCCCTCGCCGAGGTAGAGCACGAGCGCGTCCCGTAGCGCCGTCACGTCCCTCATGGCCACGCCCTCGTCGAGGCTGATCGCGTAGAGGTGGGATCCGCTGCCCGTGGGGTCCGCGAACGTCGGGACGTCGAGCGCGTGGACCCGCTCGCCGTCGTTCCCGACGACGCCGCGCGGCAGCCACAGCACGACCCGGCCGTTCGGCAGCCACCGGGGCACGGCACCGGCCAGGAGGCGGACGTCGTCGTTCATGTCCCAGCGCAACGACCCGGGGTAGTACTTCTGGGCGGGGAAGCGGTCGGCGGAGTCGTCGTCCGCCCAGGTGAACGCGCTGACACCGTCGAGGCCGGAGACGCGGACGCGCACCCCGTCCGTGGCGGGGACGTCGAACGCGTCACGCGCGGTGCCGAGCTCGACCTCGGTCGCCGGTGCCAGCACGACGACGCCGGACTCGCCCTCGTCGGCCCACGAGCCCGTGATCCGCAGACCGGCGTCCCAGCCGTCGCCCGACGACCGCGCGAGCGAGGTGGTGGCGTGCACGCCCTCCGCCAGCTTGGTGGTCGCGGCGGTCTCGGCGGTCGGCGCCGACGTCACCGCGGCGACCGCAGCCGCGAGCCCGGGCACGTCGTCGATGGTCGGGCACTGCGGCGTGGGCAGGTCGGCGCACGGCGCCTGGACGACGCGACCGTCGGACCCGACGAAGACGACCCCCGACTCGCCGGACTGGATCGAGCCGGCCACGGCGGGGTCGCCGAGAGCGGCGGCGAGCAGCTGACCGTCGGGCGCGGCGAACGTCGGGAGCTCGACCGCGACGCTCGAGCCGCCGGACGCCTCGAACCCCGCGGTGCTCCACAGCAGGACGTGGGGGTCACGCATCGTCGTGGGGACGACCACGAGCTCGCTCCACTCGCCCGAGTCGAGCGGGGCGACGAGCCGCACGCCGTCCTCGACGGACGGCGTGCCCCAGGTCCAGACGCCACCGCCGTAGCCGTCGGACGTACCGCTCGCGGTCACGCGGCTGTAGTACGCGGCGCCCTGCTGCAGGCCGTCGACGACGGGTCCGACCCCGAGCACCAGCTCGTGGTCGTCCGTGCTCAGGCCGAGGTCGACCTGCCAGGTGGCCCCGTCGACGAGCGGGTCGATGCGGGGGTCGGGCGCGTGCTTGGCGCCCGGCCGGTTCGCGGCGAGGAGACCGTCGGCGACCTCGACGACCGCACCGTCGCCGAGCGGGCGGGCGACCTGCGTGGGCGGCTGGGCCGGGTCGGGCTCGGTGGTGCGGTCCGCGGCGAGCTGCGCGCCGACGACCGCGACCGCGGCCACCGCGAGCGCGCCGCCCGCGACGCGCGCAG
>NZ_LFKW01000089.1:0-10957 GCF_001040865.1 Cellulomonas sp. A375-1
GAGCCGATGCTCGACGAGCACCTGGGCGCCGCCCGCGGGCGCGAGCAGCCGCCCCACGGTGCGGGCGGCGGCCGGGTCGAGCAGCGCGGTCGGCTCGTCGAGCAGCAGCAGCCCGGGGTCCGCGACGAGCGTCGCGGCCAGCGCGACGCGCTGCCCCTCCCCGCCGGAGAGCTCGGCGGTGCGCTGGTGCCGCAGGTGCGCGGCGCCCACGCGCGCGAGCGCCCGCTCGACGGCAGGGGAGATGCGCTCCGGCGGCCACGCGCGGTTCTCGAGCGGGAACGCGACCTCCTCCTCGACGGTCGGCAGGCACAGCTGGTCGGCCGGGTTCTGCGTCAGGGTCCCCACGTGACGCGCGAGCGCGGCCGGCTCGGTGGTCGTCGCGTCGTGCCCGGCGACGAGCGCCTGACCGGTCACGTCGGCATCGACGAGCTGCGGCACCACGCCGGCGAGCAGCCGCAGCAGCGTGCTCTTGCCCGAGCCCGACGGCCCGAGCAGGAGCAGCCGCTCGCCGGCGTCGACGTGCAGCGTGAGGTCCCGCACCACGGGCGCTCGGCCCGGGTACGCGACGCTCAGGTGGGTCGTGTCGATCACGCGACCGTGACCTCGTCGTGCGGCTGCGGCGCGGGACGTGCGGCCGCCCGACGAGCGCGCCCGAGCGCGGTGTTGTCGAGCACGCCGGTGCGTGCGAGCGCGTCGCCCAGCACGCGCGCGAGCAGCCCGCACAGCAGGACGCTCGAGACGAGGGTCAGCCCGACGCGCCACGCGAACCAGTCCTGCTGGAGCCAGCCGAACCGGATCGCGCCCATGAGCACCGAGGCGCACGCCGCGCTCACGCCGGACGCGACGAACACGCCCCAGCCGTACCGCCGGTAGCGCGTGAGCGCGAAGGGCAGCTCGGCCCCGGCACCCTGGACGAAGCCGACGAGCAAGAGCATCGGTCCCACGGGTGAGGCGAGGAAGACGACCTCGACGAACGCCGCGAGGATCTCGACGACGATCCCCACGAGCGGCTTGCGCACGATGTACGTGGCCAGCGGTGCCGCGACCATCCACCCGCCCGCGAGCACGTGCTGCGCGAGGTCGCCGAACGGCCCCATCGCGAGCTGCAGCGCACCCCACGCCTGCACGAGCGCCCAGTAGAGGAACCCCAGGACGGTCGCCAGGACGGCGAGCAGCACCAGGTCCCCGAGCGACAGACCGCGGCGGCCGGTCGTCGGCCCGTCCGGCGCGCTCATCGGGCGTCCCAGGACGGCGAGCCGAGCGAGATCGTCGCGTGCGTGACGACGTGCCGCACGCTGCGACCGGCGCCGAGCCAGCCCGCGACGACCGTCGAGAGCACGTCGGCGAGGTCACCGTCCAGGCGCGTGACGAAGTGCTCGGACGTGACGTCGACGCGCTCGCGGGCCGCGTCGATCGCGGCGGTGATCGCGGCCATGTGGTCACCCGTCCGGCCGGGACCGCCGTCGTCGAGCGGGTACAGCGCCCAGTGGGCGGCCGCGCGCACGCCCGAGGCGGGCAGCGTCGGGACGTCGCCGGAGAACAGCAGCGAGTCGTCGGCGAGCGTGCAGTCGACCTCGCCCGGGCACCCGCGTGAGAGGTGGACGTGCGCGACGAGGTGCCCGCCCGCGCCGACCGCGGCGAGCAGGACGTCGAACAGGTACCGCACGACGGCGTCCTCGGTGCCGCGTACGAACGTCGAGACGTCGTCGGTCGTGACCTCGACGTCCCGCACCCGGGCGCCCGCCAGGGCCCCGACGATCACGTCGACGAAGTCGTCGCGGTGCGGGTGCAGCGAGAGCCGGGCGCCGACGCCGAGCTCGGCCGGCGACGGTCGTGCGGGCTGGTCGCTCGCGCGCGGGGCGACGGCGGCGCCCGCGAGGGTGGTGCCGAGGGTGCCTGGTGTGCTTCCGGGGGTGCTGGCGAGGGTCTGCGGTGGGCGGGTCACGGGGTGCTCCTTCGAGGTGCCGGTAGCCCCCGGGCAGCCGGCGTCCCCGCAGTGACACCGACGCCCGGCCGTCGTCACCTCGGGCAGGGTGCCCGGACCGACGACGTGACGGTGCGCCGGCGGCTGCCGGCGACGCACGCCCTGCTCCCTACGCTGGTGCGAACCAGGTCAGGTTCCACGGGTCTGCGGGTGGGACGTGGTGTCCGGCCGCACTCTCAGCGCTCCTGCGCTCCCCGGGGGCTTGTGTCCCGACGAACCTAGCCCCGTCCGTCCGTGGGCCGGTACAGGCGTCTCGAACGGCGGACGCGGGCCGCCGCGCCCGCGTCGTGACCGAACCGAGATCGCGATGTTACTCGGCGGTAAGACGTGTGTAACCCGGGTCACATCTGTGTGCTAGACATCCGTTCATCACGTTCTCGGTCGGACTCCAGCCCGGCCCCCACGGAAGAGGTGACGGATGACCTCCGTACGCACCCGTCGTCGCCTTGTCGCGACGGCCGCAGGTCTCACGGTCGGGGCGCTCGCGCTCACGGCATGCGCGAGCAAGGACGACACGTCCGACGGTGCGTCGGACGGCGGCGGCGGCGGGGGGGGGGCGCTGACGATCGGGACGACCGACAAGGTCACGACGCTCGACCCCGCGGGCTCGTACGACAACGGCTCGTTCGCGGTCATGAACCAGGTCTTCCCGTTCCTGCTGAACACGCCGTACGGCAGCCCGGACGTCGAGCCCGACATCGCCGAGTCGGCCGAGTTCACCGCGCCGACCGAGTACACGGTCAAGCTCAAGCCGGGCCTGAAGTGGGCCAACGGTCACGACCTCACGTCGTCGGACGTGAAGTTCACGTTCGACCGGCAGGTCGCGATCGCCGACGAGAACGGCCCGTCGTCGCTGCTGTACAACCTCGACAGCGTCGAGGCGGTCGACCCGACGACTGTCGTGTTCCACCTCAAGTCCGAGAACGACCAGGTCTTCCCGCAGATCCTGTCGAGCCCCGCCGGCCCGATCGTCGACGAGGAGGTGTTCGCCGCCGACGCGCTGACGCCGGACGCGGACATCGTCGCGGGCAACGCGTTCGCCGGGCAGTACGCGATCACCGGCTACGACTTCAACAACCTCGTCTCGTACGAGGCGTACGAGGGCTACCAGGGGATCCTGGGCGCGGCGAAGACCGCCGAGGTCAACGTGAAGTACTACGCCGACGCGTCGAACCTCAAGCTCGACATCCAGCAGGGCAACATCGACGTCGCGTTCCGTAGCCTCAACGCGACCGACATCGGCGACCTGCGCAAGGACGACAAGGTCCAGGTCATCGACGGCCCCGGTGGAGAGATCCGCTACATCACCTTCAACTTCGACACCCAGCCGTTCGGTGCCAAGACCGGGGAGGCCGACCCGGCCAAGGCGCTCGCGGTCCGCCAGGCCGTCGCCGACCTCATCGACCGCGACGCGATCTCCGAGCAGGTCTACAAGGGCACCTACACGCCCCTGTACTCCTACGTCCCGGCAGGTCTGACGGGTGCGACCGAGTCGCTCAAGGGCCTCTACGGCGACGGGTCGGGCGGTCCTGACGCCGCCAAGGCCAAGGCCGCGCTCGACGCCGCCGGGGTCGCCACGCCGGTCGCGCTGAGCCTGCAGTACTCGAACGACCACTACGGCCCGTCGTCGTCCGACGAGTACGCCATGATCAAGGACCAGCTCGAGGCCGACGGCCTGTTCTCGGTCGACCTGCAGACCACGGAGTGGGTGCAGTACTCGAAGGACCGCTCGTCGGACGTCTACCCGGCCTACCAGCTCGGCTGGTTCCCGGACTACTCCGACGCCGACAACTACCTGACGCCGTTCTTCCTGATCGAGAACTTCCTGGCGAACCACTACGTGAACCAGGAGGTCAACGACCTCATCCTCAAGCAGGCGGTCACGGCCGACGCCGACGAGCGCACCTCGATCATCGAGGAGATCCAGGACAAGGTCGCGGCCGACCTCTCGACCGTCCCGTACCTGCAGGGTGCGCAGGTCGCGGTCGTCGGCAAGGACGTGAAGGGCACGGCCGACACGCTCGACCCGTCGTTCAAGTTCCGGTACGGCGCGCTGTCCAAGTGACTCCTGACGGCCCGTCCCGCCACGCGCGGGGCGGGCCGTCGCCCGTCGGCCCCGCCGACGCCTCACCCAGGGACACCCATGACCACGATCTCGACGGACCCGGCGGCGAGCACCTCGCCAGCGTCGTCCGTGACCACGCCCGGACGACGACGTCCGGGCGGCGGGCTCGGCAGCTACCTGCTGGTCCGCTTCCTGCTCATCTTCCCGACGATCCTCATCCTCGTCACGACGGTGTTCGTGATGATGCGGTCGACGGGCGACCCGATCACCGCGGCGCTCGGCGGGCGGCTCACGTCCGAGCAGCTCGCGGAGCGGATCCACGAGGCCGGCTACGACCGCCCGATCATCGAGCAGTACCTCGACTACCTCGGCGGGATCCTGCGCGGTGACTTCGGGACGACCATCTCCGACAACCGACCCGTCACCGAGGTCCTGCTGACGTACGGCACCGCGACCCTCGAGCTCGCGATGTACGCGCTGCTCGTCGCGTTCGCGGTCGGCATCCCGCTGGGCCGGATCGCGGCGGCGCGCCGCGACCGCGGCGTCGACGCGACGCTGCGCGTGTCGGCCGTCGTCGCGTACGCGACACCCGTCTTCTTCGCCGGCATGCTGCTCAAGCTCGTGTTCTCGGTCTGGCTGGGCTGGCTGCCGGTCGCGGGCCGCGCGTCCACCGGCGCCGAGATCCAGATGCAACGCAACGGCGCGGGCACCGGGATCTACCTGATCGACGCGATCAGCACGGGCGACGGCGAGGTCGTCCGTGACGTGCTGGAGCACGCGGTGCTGCCTGCGATCGCGCTCGGGCTGCTCACGGCCGGGGTGTTCCTGCGGCTCGTGCGCACCAACGTGATCGGCTCGCTCGCGACCGGCTACGTCGAGGCGGCGCGCTCGCGCGGCGTGCCCGAACGGCGCCTGCTGCGCAAGCACGCGTGGCGGCCGGCCCTCGTCCCGATCATCACGGTGATCGGCCTGCAGATCGCGATGCTGCTCGCGGGTGCGGTTCTCACCGAGACCACGTTCGAGTGGAAGGGGCTCGGGTTCCAGCTCGTGCAGTACCTGCTCGCGCGCGACTACGTGGCCGTGCAGGGCATGGTCGCGATGCTCGCCGTGATCGTCGCGCTGACCAACTTCGTCGTCGACGTGATCGCGGCGCTCGTCGACCCGCGGGTGAGGTTCTGACATGGCGAACGACCCGATCCTGACCACCGGGGTGCCCGAGCACGCGCCGCGCTGGAAGCGTCTGCCCGTCGTGCACCAGCTGCGCACGAGCGTCGGCCTGCAGCGCGGGATGCTCGTCGCGGGCCTCGTGCTCACGGCCGTGTTCCTGCTCACCGCCCTGCTCGCGCCGGTGCTCGCGCCGTACGGCTGGGCGCAGCTGCGCGCCGACGGGGAGCTGTTCGGGGCGCACGTCGCGCCGAACGGCGACCATCTGCTCGGCACGACCGTGGCCGGCTACGACGTGCTGTCGCGCGTGATCTGGGGTGCGCGCACCGCGCTGTACACGATCGTCATCGGCGTGATCCTGTCGATCGTGCTCGGCGTGACGCTCGGACTGGTCTCCGGCTACTTCGGTGGCTGGCTCGACCGCGTGCTGGTCGTGGTCGCCGACGCGATCTACGCGTTCCCGTCCCTGCTGCTCGCGATCCTCGCGGCCATCGTCATCAGCGGCGGGCAGTCCTCGATGTGGGGCGGCGTGATGGCCACGGCCGTCTCGATCACCGTGGTGTTCATCCCGCAGTACTTCCGCGTGGTCCGGGCCGAGGTGGTGCGCGTCAAGGGCGAGGCGTTCGTCGAGTCCGCTCGCGTCGTCGGCGCCGGGCACCTGCGGATCATGACGCGTCACGTGCTGCGCAACGCGATCCGCACGCTGCCGCTCATCATCACGCTCAACGCGTGCGAGGCGGTGCTCACGCTCGCCGGGCTGGGGTTCCTGGGCTTCGGCATCGAGCCGACCGCCGCGGGGGACTGGGGCTACGACCTGCACAAGGCGCTCGCGGACGTGACGAGCGGCATCTGGTGGACCGCGATCCCGCCGGGCCTGGCGATCGTGCTCACGGCGCTCGGCGTGACGCTCGTCGGCGAGTCTCTCAACGACCTCGCCGACCCACGTCTGCGCACACGCCGGCGCGCCGCGCTCGTCGCGGGCGAGGTCGGCACGACGAGCGTCGTCCCGGGTGGGGTGCTCGCGGCCGGGCCCGAGGGCGTCGAGGGGATGGACGCCCTGGAGGGGCCACCGCCCGAGCTCCTGCCGGAGACCGAACCCGTCGCGCGAGGCGAGGAGGACCGATGAGCGCGCCCGTCGTCGAGATCCGTGACCTGAGGGTCACGTTCGACACCGACGCCGGGGCGGTCCCGGCGGTCAAGGGCGTGAGCCTGCAGGTCGCGCCCGGCGAGGTGCTCGCGATCGTGGGCGAGTCGGGCTCGGGCAAGACCGTCACGGCACGCTCGATCCTCGGGCTGCTGCCCGAGACCGCGCGCACGAGCGGCGCGGTGCTGCTGTCCGGCCGGGACGACTCCGACACGCAGGACGTCACCACGGTGTCGCCGTCCGCGTTGCGCCGCCTGCGCGGTCGGGACGCCGCGATGGTGTTCCAGGAGCCGTCGTCCGTGCTCAACCCGGTGTTCCCGGTGGGGTGGCAGATCGCGGAAGGGCTGCGCGCGCACGCCCGGCTGACGCGTGAGCAGGCCCGGGAGCAGGCCGTCGACGTGCTGCGACGCGTCGGCATCCCTGACCCGGAGCACCGCGTCGACCACTACCCGCACCAGTTCTCGGGCGGGCAGAAGCAGCGCATCGTCATCGCGCAGGCGCTCGTGCTCAACCCGGGCCTGGTGATCGCCGACGAGCCGACGACCGCACTCGACGTGACCGTGCAGGCCGAGATCCTCGACCTGCTGCGGATCCTGCCTCACGAGTTCGGCGCCGCGATCGTGCTCATCACGCACAACATGGGCGTGGTGGCGGACCTCGCGGACCGCGTCGCGGTCATGTACGACGGCGAGATCGTCGAGCAGGCGGACGTGCGGACGCTGTTCTCCTCGCCGCAGCACCCGTACACGCGGCGGTTGCTGGACGCGGTCCCGCGCGTGGGCGGGGCGAGGCTGCGCGAGCGCACCGAGCCGTCCCTCACGTCGCGTCCCGTCGAGCCGCAGGCCGGTCCGGTCGTGCGGGCCCGCGCGCTCGAGGTCACGTACCCGGGGCGCCTGCGCAAGCCGGGGTTCACCGCGGTCGACGGAGTGGACCTGGCGATCGCGCCGGGCGAGGTGCTCGGCCTGGTCGGCGAGTCCGGCAGCGGCAAGACGACGATCGGCCGCGCGATCGCGGGCCTGACGCACGTGACCGGCGGCTCGCTCGAGGTGCTGGGGCTCGAGATGAACGGCGTGCGCGAGCGGCGGTTCCGCCCGTTGCGCAAGCGCATCGGGTTCGTCTTCCAGGACCCGGCGACGAGCTTCAACCCGCTCCTGACGATCGCGCAGTGCGTGGCCGAGCCGCTCGTCGTGCACGGTGTGGCGCCGTCCCCCCAGGACGCGCGGCCGCGCGTCGACGAGCTGCTCGAGGCGGTCCAGCTGCCGCGCTCGTACGGCGACCGGTTCCCGCACGAGCTGTCCGGCGGCCAGCGGCAGCGGGCGTCGCTGGCCCGCGCGCTCGCGCTCGACCCCGAGCTGCTGATCGCGGACGAGCCGACCTCGGCGCTCGACGTCTCGGTGCAGGCGCGCGTGCTGGACCTGTTCGCGCGGCTGCAGGTCGAGCTCGGGTTCGCGTGCCTGTTCATCAGCCACGACCTCGCGGTGGTGGACATGCTCGCGGACCGCATCGCGGTGCTGCACCGCGGCGTGCTCGTCGAGGAGGGGACGGGTGACGAGGTGCTCGGCGCGCCGCGGCACCCCTACACGCGGCGGCTGCTCGCGTCGCTGCCGGTCCCGGACCCGGTCGAGCAGGCGGTCCGCCGGCAGCGGTGGAACGAGCTGCGCGAGGCGTGACGCGCGCGCGGCGAGGGGGCGACACCGGACGGATCGCGTGACCACCCCCTCGTCGTCGCTGCGACCTGCCGAGGTCGGGACGGTCAGGCGACCGACGCCTCCAGGCCGACGACCTCGCGGAGCACCGCGGTGTCGTCGGCGTCCCACCCGTCGGGCGGTGCGACGGCGGACCAGCCGTCGGCGTACTCGGTGTGGTAGTTGTGCCCGTGCCCGGGCGGGGCGCTCCCGGCGACGAACAGGTCGATCGTCGTCTGCCAGAACGTGATGATCGGCACCCAACGGGTCGACGGCAGGACGTCCGAGCCGCGCGGCTCGCTCAGCCAGTCGGGCTTGTTGAGGATCAGGTGCGGCGACCACCAGGTCACGCCGTCCGAGGCGTGCTGGTCGTAGACGACGCGCGGCCGCTCCCACGCGTCGCCGAGCGCCCAGAGCTGACGGTCCGCGCCGTCGGCGGGCCGGTTCGACCACCGCACGGTCCGGCCGCCGTCGAGCACCGGCGTGATCTCGGGCGAGCCCGGGTCACGGTCCGCGGTGAGCTCGCCCCACAGCGGCGTGAAGCCGGGCGTGCCGACCCACAGCGCGCCGTCCGTGCGGGCGACGACGTCCTGCACGGACGAGAACGCGCCCTGGCTGCCGTACGACCCGAGCGAGATGCCGGCCACGTAGAGCAGCGGCCGGTCGTCCTCGGGGAGCTGCGACCAGCGCTCGTACACGGCCTCGAACAGGGCCTTGCCGGCCGCGGGCGGCGTCGAGCGGTCGCCGACGAAGCTCACCCACGACGGCAGGTAGGAGTACTGCATCGACGCGATCGCGGTGTCGCCGCCCCACAGCAGCTCGAGGGAGTCGGACATCGACGGGTCGATCCAGCCCGTGCCGGTGGCGGTGACCACCGCGAGCACCGAGCGCTCCCACGCGTGCGTGCGGTCCAGCTCGGCGACGACGAGCCGGGCGACGTCGTCGAGCGTCTCGCCCGCGGACAGCCCCGCGTAGACCCGGATGGGGTCCTGCAGCGGCTCGGTGCGTCCCGTGCGGGTGGCGACCTCCTCGAACTGCGCGGCCGGGCGGCGGCCGGCGACGAACGTGCGCCCCTGCAGCCCGAGCTCGTCCCACGCGGCGAGCGACTGCGGCGACCCGCTGCGCAGCGGGTCGTCCGGCTGCTCGACGCCCTGCGCCGTCCCGGTGTCGAGCGCCGAGTACACGTTGTTGAGCGCCGCGAGGCCGCCGCGCACCACCGTGCCGTCGAGCACCACGACCGTGAGCCACGCGACCAGGGCGACCGCCACCAGGCGCGTGACGGGCACCGGCACCCACCGGCCCAGGACGCGCCCGACGAGCCCGCCCACCCAGCGCGTGACGCGCCGCAGCCCGCGCCCGACCTGCAGCAGCAGCACCGCCAGGACGACGGCGAGCCCCAGGACCACGAACGGGTGCGACGAGTCCGCGGGCGGCTCGCCGAACAGCGCGCGCAGCTCGTCCTGCCACGCGCGGTTCCACCACAGCGCCGCGGGGACGGCGACGACGGTCGCGACGAGCAGCACCCGCCGGAACCAGCGGCTCGCGACGCGCGACCACGGCACCCCGGCGCGACGCACCACCCACGCGAGCAGCACGCCGAGCCCGTAGCCGATCACCGCGCAGATACCCGCGACCGCGCCCTGGTAGAAGGCGGCGCGGGGGATCAGCGCAGGACCGAGCGAGATCGCGAAGAACACCAGCGCCCCGGCCAGACCGGGGCCCGACAGTCGGCGTGGCCAGCGTGCGCACGCGTCGAGGACGCGACGCCCGAGCGCGGGGCGGTGGGGCGTGGCAGCGGGTTGCGGCACCGTCATGGCGTCCTCCGAGGTCGCGTCGCGGCGCGGCAACCGTCGCGCTCGCCCGTCGCGACCCTAGCGTGGGGGCGTGAGCGACACCGGTTATGGGGACTTCGAGTTCGAGCGGCGGTTCTGGGTGCGAGACCTGCCGGTCGACCTGCTCGACGAGTCGCCGGCGATCATCGTGCAGTCGTACTACCTGGCCGACGAGGGCTACGCGCTGCGCGTACGGGTCCAGACCCCCGGCGCACCCGCCCTCGACCCGACGCTGACCCCGCTGGAGGCCCTCGAGGAGTACGAGGGCCGGTTCGACTTCTGCGCGGTCACCGTCAAGGGGCCCATGAACTCCGGCACGCGCTACGAGGCCGAGCGTGAGCTCGACGTCGCGGTCGGGCTGCAGCTCGTGCGGCGCGGCGGCCAGCGCGTCGCGAAGTCCCGGCACTCGGTGTGGCTGGGCGACGACGGCTGGGTGGTCGACGTGTTCGCGGGCAGCAACGCCCCGCTCGTCGTCGCTGAGGTCGAGCGCGGGGGACCGGTCACCGACCTCGTCGTCCCGTCGTTCTGCGTCACCGAGGTGACCGACGACCCGCGGTTCGCCAACGACGCGCTCGCGCGCACGCCCTACGGCGCGTGGGCGCAGGCGTACGAGGCGGAGCTCGCGAGGACGGGCCCGCACTTCCTGGCCGGGCTCGGGCGCACGCGCCGAGCGGGCGAGGAGTAGCCCGCCGCGGTCAGGACGGCCGCGGCGCCCCGTGACCGGCGGGCACCTCCTCGCCGCGTGCCACCGGGCCGGGCGGGGTGCCGTCGCCGAACGGGCGCCCGCCGAGCTCGGCGCGGCCGTGCGGCGTCCACCAGCCCGACAGGTCCGGACCGACCGGGACGATGCCGCTCGGGTTCAGGTCGCGGTGCACGAGGTAGTAGTGCGCCTTGATGTGCGTGAAGTCCACCGTGTCGCCGAAGCCGGGCGTCTGGAACAGGTCCCGCGCGTAGGCCCAGAGCACGGGCATCTGGGCGAGCGTGCTGCGGTTCGTCTTGAAGTGCCCGTGGTAGACCGCGTCGAAGCGGACGAGGGTCGTGAACAGGCGGACGTCGGCCTCGGTGATCGCGTCGCCGACGAGG
>NZ_LFKW01000089.1:11045-12503 GCF_001040865.1 Cellulomonas sp. A375-1
CCAGTCCAGCCGGTCGAACAGCCGGCCGAACGCGGTCTCGTAGGCCTCCTGCGTCCCCGCGAACCCGCACCGGTACACGCCGTTGTTGACGTCGCGGTAGACGAGGTCGGCGACCTCGTCGATCTCCTCGCGCAGGTGCTCCGGATACAGGTCGGGGGCGCCCGGACGGTGGTGGGCGGTCCACTGCGTCGACAGGTCGAGCGTGAGCTGCGCGAAGTCGTTGGTGACGACCGCGCCCGTCGGGACGTCGACGATCGCAGGCACCGTGATCCCGCGCGGGTAGTCGGGGAACCGCGCGAGGTACGCGTCGCGGATCCGGGGGATGCCCAGCACCGGGTCGACGCCGCCGGGGTCGAGGTCGAACGTCCACGAGCGCTCGTCGTGCGTCGGGCCGCACACGCCCATCGACAGGACCGGCTCGAGGCCCAGCAGGCGGCGCACGATGATCGCGCGGTTCGCCCACGGGCACGCGCGCGCGACGACGAGGCGGTAGCGCCCCGGCTCGACCGGGTACCCGTCGCGGCCGTCGGCCGTGATCCTGGTCTCGATGTACCGGGTGTCGCGGCGGTACTCGGTGCCGGGCTGGGAGTACACGCCGGGGCGGTCGTGGGCGTCGGCGGCGGTCGGGCTCATCGCCCGATCATGCCTGGTCGCCAGGGCCGGCACACCTCTGAGCCGCCCCACGTAGAGTGACGCGACCTGTCACCGGCCGGAGGGGGCGACGTGCGGCGAGGACGTGCTGCGCTGGGGATCGTCACGACCGCACTGGTCGTGGTGCTCGTCGGGGCGCTGCTGGTGTTCGCCGGGCAGCAGGACGCCCCACCCGCGGCGCACCGGACCGCGACGGCGAGCAGGACCGCCACCCCGAGCCCCGTCCCGACGCCCGCACCCGTCGCGACGCTGCACGCACCCGACGCCGTCGCGACCGTGCTCCCGGCCGGTGACGCGCTGAGCGCCGCGCTCGAGGCGTCGGCGGCGGTGTTCGCGTCGGCGCCCGTGGCGGTCGTCGCCCCCGCCGACGACGAGGCCGCGGTGCTCACCGGCGCGTCAGCGGCGGTCGCGGTCGGCGCCCCGATGCTGCTGACGTCGACCGCGAAGGCCAACCGGGCCGTGCGGGCCGAGCTCGCGCGGCTCGACCCGCGGGCCGTCCTCGTCGTCGGCGCCGCTCCGTCGACGGTCGCGCCCTCGGGAGCCACCCTCGTGCCGGTGACCGCAGGTGCGGGTCCCGACGAGCTCGAGGCCGCGACGGGGGTGCGGTTCGGGCCGGCGCTCGAGGCCGACGACGTCCCGGGTGCGGTGGCGGGCCTCGGGGCCCGACCAGTCCCGGCGCTCGTCGTCCCCGGCGCGCTCCCGACGCCCGATGCGGCGACGCCGGCACCGTCCACCGCATCTGCGCCGTCCACCCCGTCTCCGCCGTCCACAACTCCGGCGTCCACAGCTCCGGCGTCCACAACTCCG
>NZ_LFKW01000090.1:0-7946 GCF_001040865.1 Cellulomonas sp. A375-1
CGCTGCTCGTGGTGGCCGTCGCGGCGGTCGCCGGACCGCGCCTCGCGCGCAGCCGCCCGGCGCTCGCGGAGCGGCTGCGCCGCGTGGCCGACGCGGTGCTCCTCACGCTCGCGGCGCTCCCGGTGGGGCTGTTCCTCATGACGACGACGTCGTGGTGGCGGTTCGCGGACCCCGACCGCAACCTGTGGCTCGGCCTGGCCGCGGGCACGGCGGCGGTCGCAGGCGTCGCGGCGCTCGCCCCGCGGCGGCCGCTCACGCTCGGCCCGGGACTGATCGCCGGCATCACGTTCGTGGTCCTCACGCTCGACGCGGTGCTCGGCACCCCGCTGCACCGCGGCAGCCCGCAGGGGCCCGCCGTGACGCTCGGCGGGCGGTTCTACGGCTTCGGCAACCCGACGTACTCCTTCTACGTGGTCGCCGCACTCGTCACGGCGGCGATCCTCGGCTGGGCGCTCGTGCGGCGCGGCCGGCGGCTGCTCGGCACGGCCGTCGCGGGGCTCGTCTGCCTCGTCGCCCTCGTCGTGGACCTGTGGCCCGCGCTCGGGGCGGACGTCGGCGGCGGGCTCGTGCTCGTCCCCGCCGGGCTCGTCGTGGTGCTCGGGGTCGCGGGCGTGCGCGTGACGTGGCAGCGGCTGCTCGTCGCGGGTGTCGCGGGCGTGGTGCTCGTCGGGGGCATCGCGGTGGTCGACTGGCTGCGGCCCGCCGCGGAGCGCACGCACCTGGGGGTGTTCGTGCAGCGCGTCGTCGACGGCTCGGCGTGGGAGACGGTCGCGCGCAAGCTCGGGTACGCGGCGGACACCGTGACGAGCGGGTGGGTCGCGGTGCTGACGCTCGCGATCGTCGTGGGCGTCGTCGTCGTGCTGTGGCCGCGCTCGCGCGTGCGCGTCCCGGCGTGGGAGCTGCTGGAGCGGCGCTGGCCGCCCGCGCGGCCCGTGGTCGTCGGGCTGCTCATCGCGGCCGTCGCGGGCGGGCTGGTCAACGACTACGGCGTGCGGATCGCCACGGTGATCCTGGTGGCGGCTGTGCCGCTGCTCGGGACGCTCGGGCTGCGCGCCGTCGTGGACGACTACCCTGCCGAGCACGACCTCACCGAGACCCGGCACGACCTCACCGCACCCCGACCGGACGGCCCCGATGTCCACGAGCCAGCCTGAAGACGACCGGCACCGCCCCCTGCGCTACGCCTACCTCGGCCCCGCCGGCACGTTCACGGAGGCCGCGCTGCGTCAGGTCGCCTCGCCCGACGAGGCGGTCTACCTGCCGCAGGTCGACGTCGCGTCCGCGATCGACGCCGTGCGTGAGGGCGTGGCCGACCACGCGGTCGTCGCGATCGAGTCGACCGTCGAGGGCGGCGTGACCGCGACGCTCGACAGCCTCGCTGCCGGCACCCCGCTCGTCCTGCTGCGCGAGGTGCTCGTCCCGGTGCAGTTCACGCTCGCCGCGGCGCCGGGCGTGGCGCTCGGCGACGTGCGGCGCATCTCCGCGCACCCGCACGCGTGGGTGCAGTGCCGGCGCTGGCTCGCGCACCACCTGCCGGGCGTCGTGCACGTGCCGGCGACCTCCAACACGGCCCCCGCGGCGCTGCTCGCCGAGGCCGCCGCGCAGGGAGCGACCGCCGACCTGGGCTTCGACGCCGCGCTCGTCCCGCCGCCCGCGGTGGACACCTACGGCCTGACGCCGCTCGCGCACGAGGTCGCGGACAACGTCTCGGCGGTCACGCGGTTCGTCGTCGTCGGGCACCCCGGGCAGATCCCGCCGCCCACGGGCGCGGACAAGACGACGCTCGTCGTGCACCTGCCCGACAACGAGGCCGGTGCGCTGCTCGCGATGCTCGAGCAGTTCGCGACGCGCGGGGTGAACCTCTCGCGCATCGAGTCCCGCCCGATCGGCGACGCGCTCGGCCGGTACTCGTTCTCGATCGACGCCGAGGGTCACGTGACCGACGAGCGCGTGGGCGAGGCGCTCATGGGCCTGCACCGGCGCTGCCCGTACGTGCGCTTCCTGGGCTCCTACCCGCGCGCCGACGCGGTCCGGCCCACCGTGCACGTCGGCACGAGCGACACGGACTTCGTCGCCGCCCGCGCGTGGCTCGACGAGGTGCGCACCGGCCGCACGTCCTGACCGTCGGTCAGCGGGAGGGCTGGCCGCTCAGGACGCCAGCCCGCGCCGCACGGCCTCGGCCATGAGCGTGTGACCCAGCTCGAGGACCAGGTCGTGCACCGCGTCGCCCGCGGTCCCCGGGTCGCGCGAGCGCAGCGCGTCGACCAGCGCGGTGGTCCGCTCCTCGACGAGCGTCGCCTCGGGCCAGCCGGGCAGCAGGCCCAGCAGCCGGTCCACGTGCGGCCGCATCCCGACGACCGTGCGCGTGAGCACACGGTTGCCGGCACGGGCCAGGAGCACGTCGAGCGCGGCGTCGAGCTCGACCGCGCGCGCGATGCCCTCGCCGTTGGCGTGCGCCTTGGCCGCCTCGTCGAGGTGCGCCTCGACCATCGCGAGGTCCGCCGCGCCGAGGTCGGGGGCCACGCGCGCGGCCGCCTTGCCGGAGAGGGTCGCGACGACGTCGAGGACCTCCTCGAGGTGCCGCGGGTCCAGCGGCGCGACGCGCGAGCCGCGGTTCGGCTGGTACGAGAGCAGGCCCTGGTCGCCGAGCCGACGCATCGCGTCCCGCACGGGGGTGCGTGACACGGACAGCCAGGCGCCGATCTCTTCCTCGCGGACGACCTCGCCCGGTGCGAGCTCGCCGCTGACGATGACCGACATGAGCCGCTCGTAGACGACGTCCGCGAGGAGCAGCCGTCCGGACTCGACCGCCGCGGTCTGGGTGGGGACAGGCACGATGCCTCCTGCGCGTCGCAGTGCTGGTCGATCGAGCGTATGCACGCACACGGGACCGCATGAGGGACCCACGTCCCGGGGACCAGGCGGGCTGCGTCACGTCGGCGTGCCGCGCCGGTGGGCCCCGCGCGCCGTGCCGGCCGGGCTCAGCGTTCCGTGCGGGGCACCCGGACGACGAGGGCGCCGGGGTCGGCCCGCGCCGCGACCTCGGTGACGCGGCCGATGACCTCGCCGTCCACCTGCGCGTGCTCACCGCCCGTGACGACGACGCGGATCTCGCGGGCCCGCGTGTGGTCGATGCGCCCGACACCCCGCGGCATCCCCTTGACCCCGACCCCCTGGAGCACGACCTCGCCGAACAGCTGCGCCCAGCCCGCGACACCGCCGCGGGTGTCGATCGCGGCGACGTCGAGCCACCCGTCGTCGACCACGGCGTCGGGCAGGAGCGTCAGGCCGCCCGGGAGCTTGCCGCAGTTGCCGATGAGCAGGCTGCGCAGGCGCGTGGACGTGGCGGGGGAGTCGTCGATCCGGACGTGCACGCGTGTGCGACGGCCGTGCAGGTGCTTGATCCCGGCGACGAAATACGCGATCCACCCGACGCGTGCCTTGAGGTCGTCGTCGGCGTCCGCGACCATCGCGGCATCGAAGCCGAGCCCGGCGATCACGAGGAAGAGGTGCTCGTCGTTCGTGCGGGCGTGCACGCCGTCGCTCTCGGTCAGGTGCGCGGCGTGGACCACCCTGAGCCAGCCGACGTCGATCGTGCGGTCGCGGCCGCCGAGCGCGACCTCGAGCGCGGACAGCGCGTTGCCGAGCGGGATGTCGAGGTTGCGCGCCAGGAGGTTGCCGGTGCCGAGCGGCATGAGCCCCATCGGCACACCGGTGCCGACGAGGGCCGAGGCGACCGCGCGCACGGTCCCGTCCCCGCCGACGGCCACGACGACGTCGGCGCCCTGCGCGAGCGCCTGCTTGGCCTGCCCCACACCGGGGTCCTCGACGCTCGTCTCGAACCACAACGGCTGCGGGAGGTCCTGCTCGTCGGCGGCGCGCTCGATGGCCTCGCGCAGCGCGGGCACGTCCTGCTTGGTCGGGTTCGCGACGAACGCGAGCTGCTGCCCGCGCTCACGCACCTCGCGCCCGAGCGACTGCGCGCGCGGGCTGCTCGCGACGCTCGAGGCCTCGAGCCGACGGCGCAGCTCGCGCTGGCGGATCCCGACGACGGCGGCCACGACGAGTGCGGCCACCGCCAGGACACCGGCGACGACCGCGACCCAGGCCTCCCACCTCACATGCGCAACCTACCCAGCGCATCGCCCCTGGTCGCGTGGAATGTCGAGGGGGTTCGTGCGGGCGCGCCGCCACGGCGCACCTTCACCCCGCGACGGCGGTCGCTCGCGCTCATTCAGGTTCAGGGTGGAGCGGCCGGGTCGGTAGCCTTCAAGGGTGATCGATCTCAAGCTCCTGCGCGACGACCCCGACACCGTGCGCGCCAGCCAGGTGACCCGTGGGGACGACCCCGGCCTCGTCGACGAGGTCCTGGACGCCGACGCACGCCGGCGTTCCGCGCTGACGGAGTTCGAGTCGCTGCGTGCCGAGCAGAAGGCGCACGGCAAGAAGGTCGCGCAGGCGACGGGCGACGAGAAGCACGCGCTGCTCGCGCACGCCAAGCAGGTCGCGGACCGCGTCAAGGCGCTGCAGGTCGAGGCCGACGCCGCGCAGGCGAGGGCGGACGAGCTCGCGCGCCGGATCGGCAACGTCGTCGAGGAGGGCGTCCCGGCGGGCGGCGAGGACGACTTCGTCGTGCTCGAGCACGTGGGCACGCCGCGCGACTTCGCGGCCGAGTACGGGCCGGACTTCGTGGTCAAGGACCATCTGGAGCTCGGTGAGGGGCTGCGCGCGATCGACACCGAGCGCGGTGCCAAGGTCTCGGGTGCGCGGTTCTACTACCTGACCGGGGTCGGCGCGCGCCTCGAGCTCGCGCTGCTGAACGCGGCGGTCGACAAGGCGCTCGCGGCAGGGTTCACGCCGGTCATCACGCCCACGCTGGTCAAGCCCGAGGTCATGGCGGGCACCGGGTTCCTGGGGGCGCACGCCGACGAGGTGTACCGCCTCGAGGCCGACGACCTGTACCTCGTCGGGACCAGCGAGGTCGCGCTCGCGGGCTACCACTCGGGCGAGATCCTCGACCTGTCGGCGGGCCCCAAGCGCTACGCCGGGTGGAGCGCGTGCTACCGGCGCGAGGCCGGCTCGTACGGCAAGGACACGCGCGGGATCATCCGCGTGCACCAGTTCCACAAGGTCGAGGCGTTCTCGTACACGACCGTCGAGGACGCCCGCGCCGAGCACCGCCGGATCCTGGCCTGGGAGAAGGAGATGCTCGCGCTCGCCGAGCTGCCGTTCCGCGTGATCGACACGGCCGCGGGGGACCTGGGCAGCAGCGCGGCGCGCAAGTTCGACTGCGAGGCGTGGCTGCCCAGCCAGGAGCGCTACCTCGAGCTGACGTCGACCTCGAACTGCACGACGTTCCAGGCGCGCCGCCTGGGGGTGCGCGAGCGCACCGCCGACGGTCAGGTGCGCACGGTCGCCACGCTCAACGGCACGCTGGCCACGACCCGGTGGATCGTCGCGATCCTCGAGAACCACCAGCAGGCCGACGGATCGGTGCACGTCCCGGTGGGGCTGCGGCCCTACCTGGGCGGCCTCGAGGTACTGGAGCCCTGATGAGTCGCACACGCCTGGTCGCGCTCGACGTCGACGGGACGCTCATGTCCTACGACGGTGCCGTCTCCGACGACGTCCGGGAGGCGATCGGCGACCTCGTCGCCGCGGGTGTGCACGTGGTCCTGGCGACCGGCCGCGGGGTGCACTCCGCGGCGCCGGTCGCGCGTGACCTCGGCCTGACCGAGGGCTGGCTCGTGTGCTCGAACGGTGCCGTGACGGCCCGCCTCGACGCCGACGAGCCCGCGGGCTTCGCGATCGTCGACACCGTGACGTTCGACCCCGGCCCGGCGCTGCGCGCGATCGCGATGGAGCTGCCCGACGCGCTGTACGCGGTCGAGGACCTCGGCGTGGGGTTCCGCGTCTCCGACCTGTTCCCCACCGGTGAGCTGAGCGGCGAGATGGACGTCGTCGGGTTCGACGAGCTGGCGGCGACGCCCGCGACGCGCGTCGTCATCCGCGCCCCCGGCGCGAGCCCCGACGAGTTCCACGCGCTCGTCGAGCGCGTCGGCCTGCACGAGGTCGAGTACGCGGTCGGCTGGACCGCGTGGCTGGACCTGACGCCGGGCGGGGTGTCCAAGGCGAGCGCGCTCGAGGAGGTGCGCCGGCGCCTGGGGGTGGAGCCGTTCGCGACGCTCGCGATCGGCGACGGTGGCAACGACCTGCAGATGCTCGAGTGGGCCGCGCGCGGCGTCGCGATGGGTCACGCCTCCGAGCGCGTCCGCGCGGTGGCCGACGAGGTGACCGGGACGATCGACGACGACGGTGCCCTGACCATCCTGCGCGGCCTCCTGGTCTAGCCGCCGCGACCTCGGCGAACGCCCTCGCGGTGCCCGCCGAGGGGCGGCGCGCCATGACTGCCGTTTCGTGACGCAACCGTGACCGCTTTGTCCCGTCTTTCGGGTTGCGGGGGATTTCTGTAACGGATTGCATCGTGGGGATGGCACGCGGACGTGGACGTCCGCGGGTGCGGCCATGACGACACGGAGGTCTCATGAACGGCATGCGCAAGCGTCGGTACACCCTGGTCGCGGCCTCGGCTGCGACCCTCGCACTGGTCCTGACCGCCTGCTCGTCGAACGACGGCGGTGACGGGGACGGCGACGGGGGTGGCGGCTCGACGGCGAGCGCCGACTGCGCCGCCTACGAGTCGTACGGCGACCTCAAGGGCAAGACCATCACGATCTACGCGGGCATCGTCGACCCCGAGGACCAGCCCTACAAGGACTCGTTCGTGCCGTTCGAGGAGTGCACGGGCGCGAAGGTCGACTACCAGGCCGACAAGCAGTTCGAGCAGCAGATCCTCGTGCGCGCCCAGGCGGGCAACCCGCCGGACATCGCGATCGTGCCGCAGCCGGGCCTGCTCGCCCAGCTCGTCGCAACCGGCACCGTCAAGGAGGCGCCGGCCGGCGTCGCCGCGAACGTCGACGAGTTCTGGGGCGAGGACTGGAAGGCGCTCGGCACAGTGGACGGCACGTTCTACGCCGCGCCGTCCGGGGCGAGCGTGAAGTCGCTCGTCTGGTACTCGCCGCAGGAGTTCGAGTCGAACGGCTGGAAGGTCCCGACGACCCTCGACGAGCTCAAGACGCTCTCCGACACCATCGCCGCCGACTCCGGTCACAAGCCGTGGTGCGCGGGCATCGCGTCCGACGCCGCCACCGGCTGGCCGGTCACCGACTGGATGGAGGACTTCGTCCTGCGCGAGGGCGGCGCCGACGTGTACGACCAGTGGGTCAGCCACGAGATCCCGTTCAACTCCGAGGTCCCGACGAAGGCGCTCGACGGAGTCGGCGAGTACCTGAAGAACCCGGAGTACGTGAACGGCGGGTTCGGCGACGTCTCGTCGATCGCCACGACCGCGTTCCAGGACGGCGGCCTGCCGATCCTCGACGGCCAGTGCTCGCTGCACCGCATGGCGAGCTTCTACGCCGCGAACTTCCCGCAGGGCACGGACATCTCCGAGAACGGCCAGATCTTCGCGTTCTACCTGCCGGGCAAGACGACGTCGGACAAGCCCGTCCTGGGTGCCGGTGAGTTCGTCACCGCGTTCGCCGACCGTCCCGAGGTGCAGGCGCTGCTCGAGTTCTGGAGCACCGACACGTGGGCGAACCTCAAGGCGCAGGCCAGCGTCGACCGCACCAACGGTGGCTGGATCACGGCCAACAAGGGCCTGGACGCGTCCATCCTGACGAACCCGATCGACAAGCTCTCGGCCGACATCCTGCTCGACCCGAACGCGGTGTTCCGCTTCGACGGCTCGGACATGATGCCCGCCGCGGTCGGCTCGAACGCGTTCTGGAAGGAGGCGACGAGCTGGATCACCGGTCAGTCGACCAAGGACACGCTCGACAAGATCGAGGCTGCCTGGCCGTGACCTGAGCTCGGTGCCCCGGGGG
>NZ_LFKW01000090.1:7956-18251 GCF_001040865.1 Cellulomonas sp. A375-1
CCGCTCGTCCCCTGCTCCTGCCGGGAGGTGCCATGGAAGCCGCCGACAAGCTGGTGGGGATGGTGGTCGCGCTCGTCGCGTTCGCCGTCGTCATCGGCGTGATCCTGCTCGTCGTCCACCTGCTCGAACGCCGCGGCGCGCGGCGCGTCGCCTGGTGGTTCATCGGGCCGACGATCCTGCTCATCGCGATCGGGCTCGTCTACCCCGCACTGCGGACCGTGTGGCGCTCGTTCTACGACGCCGCCGGGACGGCCTTCATCGGGCTCGGGAACTACACCGACATCTTCACCTCGGGCGAGCAGCTCGTCGTGCTGCGCAACACCGTGCTGTGGGTGCTCGTCACGCCGTTCGTCGCCACGGTCGTCGGGCTGATCTACGCGATCCTCGTCGACGGCGCCAAGGGTGAGGCCGCCGCGAAGGCGCTGATCTTCCTGCCGATGGCCATCTCGTTCGTCGGCGCGTCGATCATCTGGAAGTTCATGTACGAGTACCGGTTCTACGACCCGTCGGTCGAGAACAACCCGAACCAGATCGGGTTCATCAACCAGATCATCGTGTGGCTCGGCGGGTCGCCACAGAACTTCCTGCTCAACAGCCCCTGGAACAACTTCTTCCTCATCGCCGTGATGATCTGGATCCAGGCGGGGTTCGCGATGACGATCCTGTCCGCGGCGATCAAGGCCATCCCGACCGAGATCACCGAGGCGGCGCGGCTCGACGGCGTGAGCTCGACACAGCTGTTCCGGTTCGTGACCGTTCCGAGCATCCGGCCCACGCTCATCGTCGTCCTGACGACGATCGCGATCGGCTGCCTGAAGGTCTTCGACATCGTCCGGACCATGACCGCCGGGCGGTACGGCACGTCGGTCGTGGCGAACGAGTTCTACACGCAGAGCTTCAGCGCCGGGAACCAGGGGCTGGGTGCCGCGCTCGCGGTGCTGCTGTTCGTGCTCGTCGTCCCGATCATCGTCTACAACGTGCACCACCTGCGGAAGGCGAACCGATGAGCGCCGTGCAGATCGACACCGCGACCGTCGGCGGACCCGTCAAGCCCGGTGGCGAGAGCACCGCGGCCGCCGCGCGTCGCCGCCTGTCCAAGCCGTGGGCGTCGCTGTTCGCGGTCATCCTCGCGGTGCTGTGGACCATCCCGACGTTCGGCCTGCTGGTCACGTCGTTCCGCCCCGTGGCGGACATCAACAACAGCGGTTGGTGGACAGTCCTGACCAACCCGAACTTCACGCTCGAGAACTACCAGACCGTGCTCTCGACGGAGAGCTCGCAGTCCCTGGCGCCCTCGATCGTGAACTCGATCGTCATCACGATCCCCGCGGTCGTGCTGCCGATGTTCCTGGCGACGCTCGCGGCCTACGCGTTCGCGTGGATGAACTTCCGCGGCAAGAACGTCCTGTTCATCGCGGTGTTCGCGCTGCAGGTCGTGCCGATCCAGGTCACGCTCATCCCGCTGCTCAGCCTGTACGTCGACATCAACATCGCCGGCACGTTCTGGGCGGTGTGGCTGTCGCACACCATGTTCGGGCTCCCGCTCGCGGTGTTCCTGCTGCACAACTTCATGCAGGAGATCCCGGGCGAGCTCATCGAGGCGGCGCGCGTGGACGGCGCCGGGCACGTGACGATCTTCTTCCGCCTCATGCTGCCGATGCTCAAGCCCGCGATCGCGGCGCTCGGCATCTACCAGTTCCTGTGGGTGTGGAACGACCTGCTCGTCGCGCTCACGTTCGCGGGCTCGTCGCGTGAGCTCGCACCCATGACCGTCGCGCTGCTCAACCTCACCGGGACGCGCGGGTCGCAGTGGTTCCTGCTCTCGGCAGGCGCGTTCGTGTCGATCATCATCCCCGCGATCGTGTTCCTGTCCCTGCAGCGCTACTTCGTGCGCGGCCTGCTGGCGGGCTCCGTCAAGGGGTGAGCCGGCGGACCGGCCGACGCGGCGGGGCGGGCTAGCCTGACGGCGTGCCCGCCCCGCTGCTGTTCGTCGTCTCGGCGATCGCGCAGTACGTCGGGGCCGCGGTCGCGGTCGACCTGTTCGACCGGATGGGTCCGGGCACCGTCGCGTGGCTGCGCGTCGCGATCGCCGCGCTCGTGCTCGTGCTCTGGACCCGCCCGTGGGGCTCGCGCGGCCGGTGGACGCGACCCGCGCTGCGGACCGCTGCGCTGTTCGGCGTGGTGCTCGCGGTCATGAACGTGGCGTTCTACGTCGCGCTCGACACGCTGCCGCTCGGCACGGCGGTCGCGCTCGAGTTCGCCGGCCCGGTCGCGGTCGCGGCGATCATCGGCAGCGGGTGGCGCGACCGGGCGGCGATCGTCGTGGCGGCGAGCGGTGTGGTGCTGCTCGCGGGCGTGAGCCTGCACCTCGGCGACGAGGCCGTGCGCGGGCTCGTCGCGATCGCCGTGGCCGCGACGTGCTGGGCGCTGTACATCGTGCTCGGGCGCCGCGTGGCGACCGCGCCGACCGGCGGGCTCACCGGGCTCGGCGTCGCGATGGCCGCCGGTGCGCTCGTGCTCGCGCCGTTCCTCGCGCGCGACGCGGGCCCGGTGCTGACCGACGCGCGGCTCGCGGTGCTCGTCGTGCTCGTCGCACTGCTCTCGTCGGTGGTGCCGTACGGGATCGAGCAGGTGGTGCTGCGGCGCGTGCGACCGGCCACCTTCGCGGTGCTGCTCGCGCTGCTGCCCGCGACCGCGGCGGTGGTGGGCGCCGTGATGCTGCAGCAGGTGCCGCACGGCGTCGAGGTCGTCGGGCTGGTGCTCGTCTCGGGCGCGATCGCGCTGACCGCGCGCACCACGGACGCCGACCGCGAGGCCCCGCCGCCGGCCTGAGCCCTCCGGGCCGAGCCCTAGAGGTACTGCCCGGTCCCACCCGGTTCGTCGGAGGAGCGCGCGTCCATCGCGCGGGCGTCCGGGGACAGACCGGGCGCGTGGATCGCGCCCGGGGGCAGGGCGCGGCGCATCTGGCTGAGCTGCGCCTGCGTCGCCATCTGCTGGGCGACGAGCGCGGTCTGGATGCCGTGGAACAGGCCTTCGAGCCAGCCGACGAGCTGCGCCTGGGCGATCCGCAGCTCGGCGTCGGACGGCGTGGCGTCCTCGGTGAACGGGAGCGTGATGCGGTGCAGCTCCTCGATCAGCTCGGGGGACAGGCCCTGCTCGAGCTCGTGCAGCGAGCGTTCGTGCACCTCGGCGAGCCGGGCCCGGGCGGCGTCGTCGAGCGGTGCGCTGCGCACCTCGTCGAGCAGCTGCTTGACCATCGTGCCGATCCGCATGACCTTCGCGGGCTGCGCGACCATGCCGCGGATGTCCTCGTCGTCGCTCGCGCCGACGGGCTCGTCGCTCGGTTCGCCCACGCCGTCCGGCGGGACGACGAGGATGCGCGGGTCACGTGTGCCGGGGCCGCTCTGCTCGTCGCTCACCGTCGCATTCTCGCCGAACACGGAGATGTCGACCAGGCCGCGGCGCACGTGACCTCGGCGGCTAGGGTGAGCGCATGCCTTGGCTGAGCACGCCGTCGCACGCCCGGTGGCTGGAGCAGGAGACGGACCGGCTGCTGGCGTTCGGGCGCGGGTCGGTGGTCCCCGGTGGCGCGTTCGCGCGGCAGGACGACGCGGGACAGCCCGCCGACGGCCCGTGGGAGCTGTGGATCGCGTGCCGCATGACGCACGTCTACGCGCTCGGTCACCTCCTGGGCCGTCCGGGCTCGGCCGCGGTGGTCGACCACGGGCTGGCCGCGCTCGCGCAGGTGTTCGCCGACGACGAGCACGGCGGCTGGTTCGCGGAGGTCGCGCGCGACGGTGTCCCCGTGACGGCGACGAAGGCCGCCTACCCGCACGCGTTCGTCGTGCTCGCCGCGGCGTCCGCCACGGCCGCCGGCCGCCCGGGTGCGCGCGCCCTGCTGGACGCGGCCCTCGCCGTCTCCGCCGGGCACTTCTGGGACGACGAGGCGGGCATGGTCGTCGAGGAGTGGGACGCGTCGTTCGCCGAGCTCGACGCGTACCGCGGGGTCAACGCGAACATGCACACGGTCGAGGCGTACCTCGCCGCCGCGGACGTCACCGGCGAGCGGGTCTGGCTCGACCGCGCCGCGCGGATCGTCGAGCGCGTGGTGCACGGCTTCGCGCGCGGCAACGGCTGGCGCATCCCCGAGCACTTCGACTCCGCGTGGAACCCGCTGCTCGAGTACAACGCCGACGCGCCCGCGCACCCGTTCCGGCCGTACGGCGCGACGATCGGCCACTCGTTCGAGTGGGCCCGTCTGACGCTGCACGTCCGGGCGGCCCTGCTCGCGCGCGGCGACGCGGCGCCGGACTGGATGGTCGAGGACGCGACGCAGCTGTTCGACGCGGGCGTCGTCGAGGGGTGGCACGTCGACGGCGCGCCCGGTTTCGTCTACACGGTCGACTGGGCCGGCGCCCCCGTGGTGCGTGAGCGCATGCACTGGGTCGCGGCCGAGGCCGTCTCGGCGGCCGCCGCGCTGCACGCCGCGACGGGTGAGGCCCGTTTCGACGCCTGGTACACGACGTGGTGGGAGTACGTCGGTGCGCACCACCTGGACCGCGAGGGCGGCTCGTGGTGGCACGAGCTCGGCACCGACAACGAGGTCTCGCGCACCGTGTGGGCGGGCAAGGCCGACATCTACCACGCGGTGCAGGCGACCCTCATCCCGCGGCTACCGCTCGCGCCCGCGCTCGCACCGGCCCTCGCCGCGGGGCTGCTCGCCTGACCCTGCTCGCCTGACCCTGCTCGCCTGACACCGGCCGGAGGCTGACGGCCGTGGCGCGTGCACGGCCGTCAGGGCAGCAGGACGAGCTTGCCGAACACCTCGCCGCTCTCGAGCAGCTCGTGCGCGCGGCGCGCGTCGTCGAGCGGGAGCGTCGCGTGCAGGACGGGGCGCAGCCGGCCGTCGAGCACGAACGGCCACACGCGCTCGCGCACCTCGGCCATGATCCGTGCCTTGTCCGCCGGGTCGCGTGAGCGCAGCGTCGTCGCGATCACGCGACCGCGGCGGGCCATGAGGGTACCGAGGTCGAGCGTCCCGCGACGACCCTTCTGCAACCCGATCACGACGAGCCTGCCGCCGGTCGCGAGCACGCGGACGTTGTCCTCGAGCCCGCCGGCGCCCAGCACGTCGAGCACGACGTCGACGCCGCGGCCGTCGTTCGCGGCGAGCACCTGGTCCGCGAGGTCGTCGGCGCGGTGGTCGAGGACCACGTCGGCACCGAGCGCCGCGACGCGTGCCACGCGCTGCGGCCCGCCCGCGGTCGCGACGACGCGCAGCCCCAGCAGCCGGGCGAGGGGCACCGCGATCGAGCCGATGCCGCCCGAGCCGCCACGCACCAGGATCGTCTCGCCCGCGCGGGCGTCCGCCTCGCGCAGGTTCGACCACACGGTCGCGAGCGCCTCGGGCAGCGCCGCGGCCTCGGCCGACGAGAGGCCGTCGGGTACCGGCAGCGTGAGCGCCACGGGGGCGACGACGTGCTCGGCGTAGCCGCCACCGCCGAGCAGCACCGCGACCCGGTCGCCGACCGCGCACGCGGCCGGACCCTCGCCCGTCGTCGGACCCTCGCCCGTCGTCGGACCCAGGGCCTGGACGACCCCCGCGGCCTCGAGGCCAGGCCACGGCGGCGAGCCGGGCGGCGAAGGGTAGGCGCCTGCGCGCTGCAGGAGGTCCGCGCGGTTCACCCCCGCGGCCTCGACCGCGACCAGCACCTCGCCCGGACCCGGGCTCGGGACGGGCACCTCGCGGGGCACGAGGACCTCGGGTCCCCCCGGCTCGGCGACGACGACGGCACGCACGCTCCGCACCTTACGGGCGATCCGGACCCCTCGAACGGTCGAACCCGTGCCGGGGCGTGCCAGGTTGTCCCGGTTCGTCGTATCCCTCCGGGTGAGGTCCGTGGCAAACTCTGGCGCGGGCTAATGGTCGATCGTCCAACGGCCGATACTGCGGCACGGGTGATCCATCGTCGTGTCCGCGCCGACGGAGCCCCGTGTCAGGCGAGGAAGGGAACGAGATGCTGCGACGACTTGGCATTAGAGCCAAGGTGCTGGCCGTACTGGCCGTGCCGATGCT
Source organism: Cellulomonas sp. A375-1 (assembly GCF_001040865.1). Classification (NCBI taxonomy): domain Bacteria; kingdom Bacillati; phylum Actinomycetota; class Actinomycetes; order Micrococcales; family Cellulomonadaceae; genus Cellulomonas; species Cellulomonas sp. A375-1. Next base: position 14,033 of record NZ_LFKW01000090.1, read on the forward strand.
CGTGCTCGTCCTTCTCGGTGTCTACATCTCCGTGAGCGCCCTCGACGAGATGAACGAGGCGCGCGCGACGCAGAGCGTCACGACCACGCTGCGCGCGTACATGCCGCTCGGGCAGGCGATCGACACGGAGTACATCGTGTCGATGACGAGCAACGACCCCGAGGCGATCAAGGCCGCGCAGGCCGCCACGGACGTGGCGCTCGCCGACGTGCGCAAGTACACGGCCAAGCTCCCGCTCGACCGGTTCCCCACCGCGCTGGTGCAGCAGTTCGACTCGGTGCAGGCCGACTACGAGACGACTCTGCCCGCCGCACGCCTCGCGGTGGAGCGCGGTGGTGTGTCCTCCGTGGTCCGCGCCAACTTCCAGACGATCGAGCGCGGTCAGCTCGAGCTCGTCGCCCAGCTCGCGGAGATCTTCCCGAACCGTGAGGTCGCCGCGGCCGTCACCGGGTACCGGACGCTCTCGCAGACGTCGACGGACCTCGTCGCCGAGCTGATCCAGGGCTCGAGCCTGCTCGCCGGCACCATCAGCCCCGCGCTCGGCGCGGTGTACCAGGAGAAGGTCGACGCGGTCGAGCTCAGCCGCACGTCCGCCGCCATCGCGCTCAACCGGATGCCCGGCGACCTGACGCTGCCCAAGGGCCAGCCCACGTCGCTCTTCATCTCCCAGCGCGCGCAGCTCGCCTCGGGCGAGCTCGAGTCGGTCCAGAAGGTCGACCCCGCCGCCTACGCCGCGGAGGTCGAGGCCCAGACCACCGCGCTCGTCGGGGTCGCCGAGGACGCCATCCAGCAGGCGCAGGTGCTCGCCGCCGCCGACGTGGACGCCGCGACCCAGCGGACGTACGTCACCGTCGCCGCCACGATCCTCGCGTTCGTCCTGTCGCTGCTCCTCGCGCTCGTCGTCTCCCGGTCGATCGTCATCCCGCTGCGCCGCCTGACGTCGGCCGCCTCCGACGTCCGTGAGCGCCTGCCCCAGATCGTCGAGCAGGTGGCGACCCCCGGTGAGCAGCCGGACGTGCAGCTCGAGCCGATCCCCGTCAACTCGCGTGACGAGGTCGGTCGACTGGCCCAGGCGTTCAACTCCATGAACTCCACCACCGTGCGCGTCGCCCAGGAGCAGGCCGCCCTGCGTGGGTCCATCGCGGAGATGTTCGTCAACGTCGCTCGTCGCGACCAGGTCCTCCTCAACCGCCAGCTGTCGTTCATCGACTCGCTCGAGCGCTCCGAGGAAGACCCGAACACGCTGGCGAACCTGTTCCGCCTCGACCACCTCGCCACCCGGATGCGTCGTAACGCCGAGTCGCTCCTCGTGCTCGCCGGCATCGACTCGGGTCGTCGTCTGCGTGACTCGATGCCGCTGTCCGACGTGATCCGTACCGCCTCGTCCGAGATCGAGCAGTACGACCGCATCGAGCTCGACCTGCAGGTCGACCCGCACATGCTCGGCTTCAACGCGCTGCCCGCGGCGCACCTGCTCGCCGAGCTGCTCGAGAACGCCACGGTCTTCTCCGAGCCGGAGACGCCCGTCACGGTCACCACCGGCGTGTCCGGCCAGTTCGTCGCGGTCCGCATCCGCGACCACGGCCTCGGCATGACCGAGGAGGAGATCGTCGCCGCGAACGCGAAGATCGTGTCCTCCGGCGCCGGTGACGCGCTCGGCGCCCAGCGCCTGGGCCTGTTCGTGGTCGGCCGCATCGCCCAGAAGCTCGGCGCCGCCGTGCGTCTGGCGAAGGCCGAGGGCGGCACGGGTACCGACACGACCGTGCTCCTGCCCGCGTCGCTGTTCGCCTCCAACGAGTCCACGGCCTACGGTGCCCCGTCGATCGCGGCCGAGGTCGCCGCCGCGGCCGCCGAGGCCCCCGAGGTCGCACCCGTCGACCTCGCCGCGCTCACCGACGGCGAGACGTCGCTCGGTCTGCCGCGCCGTCGTCGCGGCGAGGGCGAGCCGTCCGCGGACTCCGCGCCCATCCCCGTCGCGAGCTCCGGCCTGCCGACGCGTGGCGGCGGCGAGCTGCCGGCCCGTCCGCGCAAGACGTTCGACGAGAACGCGATCGTCCTGCCCGAGACCGCGGTGCCGACGCTCTCGCCCGACCTGTCGTCGTCCGCTCCCGACTGGGCCCCCGCGACCCTGCAGTCGGTGTCGGGCACCGGTCTGCCGAGCCGCGCCGCGCGCTCCGCCTCCCCCGCGATCACCCCCGCGGCTCCGGCAGCGCCTGCGCCGGACGAGACGCCGGCCATCCCGACGCCCGCCGCGCGTGCCGGCCTGTTCTCCGGGTTCCGCGGACGCTCCGCGTTCGGCGACGGCGAGGGCAGCGACCAGGTGCGCGCCCCGTGGATGTCGCTCGGCGCGCACGGTCTGCCGCCCGCCGCCGGTGACGTCCCTGCGCTCGCGCAGGACGACGAGCCCGCATGGGCCCCGGAGGACTCCGCGCCGACCCAGCTCGAGGTCCCCGGCCTGGTGCCCGACGACGAGCCCGAGGCCGCCGAGGCCAAGCCCGCCGCCGTGTCGCAGGACTGGGCCCCGACGTTCGTCGAGGACGAGGCGCCGGCTGAGCACACCTACGCCGAGCAGGCCCACGCCGAGCCGACGTACGCCGAGCAGCACGAGGCCTCCGCCGCGCCGATCGCGTACGAGGACGAGGCCGTCGAGACCCAGACGCCCGCCGCTGAGGTCGCGTACGAGCCGTTCCAGGCCGAGCAGTCCGCCTACGAGCCTGAGCACGCGCAGCCCGAGTACGCGCAGCCCGAGTACGCCCGGTCCGAGTACGCGCAGCCTGCTGACGCGCCGCTCACGTACGAGCCCGCCGGCTACGCGCAGGCCGAGCACTCGTACGACGACCAGCCCGCGGCGCAGGACGAGCCCGCAGCCGCGGCCGACGAGCTGGCCGGTGACGAGCAGCCTGCCGCGTACGAGCCTGTCGGCTACGAGCAGCCTGCCGCGTACGAGCCCGTCGGCTACGAGCAGCCCGCTGCCTACGAGTCCGAGGGCTACGAGCCGGTGAGCTTCGAGCCGGCACCGACGGCCGCGATCGGCGAGCCGCTCGTCGCACGCGCCGCCGCCCCCGGGGCGACCGCGGACAGCTTCCCGCAGTGGGAGGCGCCGTCGGTCGAGCTCGCCGAGGCCGTCGCCGCACAGTCCGACGAGACGTACCAGCCCTCCAGCGAGCAGCCCGCCGCGTTCGCCGCCGCGCCGGTCGCGGAGGCGCCTCGCGTCGTGACGCCCACGCCGGTGCCGTACACGTCGTACAGCGGCTACGCGGGCTGGTCTGCCGCGGGCCGCGCGCAGGCGGAGGCAGAGCAGCCGTTCGACTTCGAGCGCACGCTCGACGAGGCCCGCGCCTGGCACACCGGCGCGATGCCGACGGTGGCTGAGCCGGCCGTCGAGGCGCCCGCCGCGCACGAGCCTGCCGCGTACGAGCCCGCCGCGTACGAGCCCGCCGCGTACGAGCCCGTGGCCGAGGCGCCCGCGTACGAGCCGGCAGCCTTCCAGCCCGTGGCCGAGCCGGTGTCGCACCAGCAGGTCGCGGAGCCCGTGGCCTACGAGCCGACCGCGTACGAGCCCGTCGCCGAGCCCGTCACGCACGAGCCGGTCGCGCACGAGGCCGTCCAGCCCGAGCAGGCCGTCGAGCCTGCCGCGGCCTGGCAGGCACCCGTGTGGGAGGCGCCGACCGAGCAGCTCGCCGAGGCAGTCCCGGCCGAGCCGGCCGCCTACGAGGCGTTCACGGTGCCCGCCCTCGCCGAGGACGAGCCCGCGCAGGAGGCGGACCCGGTCTGGGCCGAGACGACACCGGCGTGGGGTGCCCCCGCGTGGCCGTCGATCGCCGACGGTGAGCAGGGTGCGCAGTCGTACGCCCCGCCCGCCGCACCGCAGCCCGTGTTCGAGGCGCAGCCGGCCCCGGTCGAGTCGCAGCCCGTCGCTCCGGTCCAGCCCGTGGCCGAGCAGCCCGCCCCCGCCGCGCCGTGGGGCGCCGCTGCCGGGTTCGGTGCCGCCGGCGTCTCGGAGCTCGAGCACGCGGCGTCCGAGGACAAGGGCTCGAAGAAGCGCTGGGGCCTGTTCGGTCGCCGCAAGGGTGAGCAGGCCGCGGCGCCCGCGGCGAGCTTCACGCCCACGCAGGCGTCCGCGCCGGCGGCGCCGTCCTGGTCGTCGTCGGTCCCGGTGGAGCAGCCCGCGCCCGCCGAGCCCACGCGTCAGTCCGCGTGGTCCGCCCCCGAGCCCCCG
>NZ_LFKW01000091.1:0-33065 GCF_001040865.1 Cellulomonas sp. A375-1
CGGCACCCTCGCCGACGCCCTCGGCGACGGCCAGCAGGCGATCCCCTCGGGCCTCGCGACCGAGGCCCGCGCTGCCACGATCGCCTCCCCCGTCGGCGTGGCCGAGACCCATGTGAGCCGGGCCGAGGGCTTCGGCGAGGGCTTCGCGCCGTTCTTCCTGCCGCTCGCGCTGTTCGTCGGCGCCCTCATCACGTGGCTCCTGCTACGACCGCTGCCCACCCGCGCGCTCGCGACGCCGGCCTCGGGCTGGCGGGTCACCCTCGCCGGGTTCGTGCCGGCGATGGCGCTCGGTGTCGCGCAGGTCGCGGTGATGCTCGGCGTCGTGCACTACGGGCTCGGGCTGCACCTGAGCTCGGCGGTCGGCACGATCGGCTTCACGCTGCTCGTCGCCGCGGCGTTCCTCGCGCTGCAGCAGATGCTCACCGCGGTGCTCGGCCCGGCCGCCGGCAAGGTCGCGATCCTCGCGCTCCTCATGCTGCAGCTCGCCTCGTCGGGCGGGACCTACCCGGTCGAGACGACCCCGGCGTTCTTCCGGGCGATCAACCCGTTCCTGCCGATGAGCTACGCGGTCACCGGTCTGCGCCAGGTCATCACGGGGACGCTCGACGCCCGCCTGTGGGTCTCGGTCGCCGTGCTGACGTTCGTGGCGCTCGGGTCGCTCACGATCACTGCCTGGCGCGCGGGCCGGATGCGCACGTGGACGCTCGACCGTCTGCACCCAGCGCTGGCGATCTAGTGACGTCGGCCGCTGCACAGCACTCGCTAGGGTTGCACCCCATGACGGACACCCGGCGCCAGATCGTCGACGCCGCGCTCGCGCTGGTCGCCGACCGCGGCATCGGCGCGACGTCGGTCGACGAGATCGCCGCCGCGGCCGGCGTCGCCAAGGGCAGCGTCTTCTACAACTTCGGCTCGAAGTCGGGGCTGTTCGAGGCGATCATCGCCGAAGGCGTCACGCGGCTCACGGCCGCGCTTCGTGCGGCGGGCGACGGCCTGCAGGGCCGTGCGGCGCTCGACGCCATGCTCGGCGCCCTGCTCGAGCAGGTCCGGGCTCACCCGGACTTCGCCAAGCTCGTCGTCGCCGAGACGTTCCGTTCCGGACGCGCGTGGCAGGAGTCGATCCGCCAGGTGCGCGAGGAGTCGATGGGGACGCTCGTGAGCGTGATCGAGCAGGAGTGGCCCGAACGAGACGCCCGGCTCACCGCCGCGGCGCTGTTCGGTGCGGCGCTCGTCGCCGGGCTCGAGTGGCTCGTCTTCCAGCCGGACCGCTCGCTCGACGAGGTCCGCGCGGCCGTCCTGTCGACGGTCCGCTGAAGCCCGACCACCGACCCGGCCCCCAGCCGGGCATGCGTAAGGGCCGGTGACGAGTCACCGGCCCTTACGTCGACGTGCTGGTTGCAGGCTGAGCCCGCAACCTCACTCGCCCGAACGCTGCTGCGGGACGCCCTGGAGGAGCTGGCGCACCTCGGCCTCGTGGAAGCGGCGGTGCCCGCCGAGCGTGCGGACGGCCGACAGCTTGCCGGCCTGGGCCCAGCGCGTGACCGTCTTCGGGTCGACGCGGAACAGGACCGCGACCTCGCCAGGGGTCAGCAGCGCGCCCTGCTGCAGGGGGGTCTCGGACTGGGGGGTGCTGATCGCCATCTCGGGCTCTCCTTCGTCGTTCGGTAGCTCGGCTGACCCTGTAGGCCCCGTGGCTTTGCGTCCCCTCCTTGCAGAGGGTTTGCCGTTGTCGCTGACAACTGAGAACTATGCCCTGAACTGGACACGTGTGCAAGAAGCACGGCCGTGGGAGATCGCGGGCATTCGGGTGAAATTCGGGCGTCCGGTATCAGGAGGAACGCCCCCGAGTCGGACGGACCCGTCAGAGGTGGGACCCAGGTCCTGGTCCGGCGATGACACGTCTCACCTCCAAAAACGGGTCAGACGCATTCACCCGGACGTGCGGGTCCGGCCGCCGAGACGATCGCGTGGCGCGCCTACGTGTCCCCCCGCGAAGCACGTCATGCCCCCGGCGCTGGGCAGCCTCTTTGCTGCCCAGCGGCTGCCCGTCGATCGCGTCGGGGGCGACCGGACGGTCACCTGTGCAGGTCACAACGGGTGGGGCAGGTGGGGCTTGAACCCACGACCGACGGATTATGAGTCCGCTGCTCTGACCGGCTGAGCTACTGCCCCGGGGCGGGCCCAGAGTACCGGCGCGTGACCTGGCCGGACCGTCGCGGCGAGTACCGTGAGCCGGTGGCCGCCTTCCGCTCCTCTCGTGCCCTCTCGACCGACGACCGGCGCCGGGTCGACCTGCGACGGGGTGACCGCGTCCTCGTCGCCGCGACGCTCGTGGACGGCCGACGCGTGGTCGCGAGCCGCCTCGCCCTGCACGTGCTGAACGGCGAGGCCGTCTCCCGCACGCCGTGGGCCGACGTCGACCGCGGCTCGCTCGACGCGACCACCCGCGCGCTGTCCGTGCGATGGGTCTGGGGCGGCACCGACGTCTTCACGTTCGACACCGACCGCGCCTCGGTGCGGTTCGCGCAGACGTTCCGCGAGCGCGTGCAGTCGTCTGTGGTGCACGCCACGACGGTCGCTCTGCCCACCGGCGGCCAGGCCCGGGTGGCGTTGCGGCGCGACGAGGACGGCGAGCTGTTCACGCAGGTCGTCGCCGACGAGGGCGTCGACCTGGCCGACCCCGAGGTCGCCTCCGCGGTCGACCAGGCCGAGGACACGCTGCGCGCGTCGGCGGGCCTGCGCGACTGACGCGTGGTCGGGAGCACCTCGTTCGGCTGCTAGAGTTCTGCAGCGCGATCCCCCGTAGCTCAATTGGCAGAGCATTCGACTGTTAATCGAAGGGTTGCTGGTTCGAGTCCAGCCGGGGGAGCCCATCACCCCCGTCCGGCGTCACCGGGCGGGGGTTCTCGCCTGTCTGGAGCCATGCGAGCGGCACGCCCGTCCGCAGCGCCCATAGGCGCAGCGCTCCGGGTCGCGGCTCGACGTGACCACGTTCGTAGTTGGTCACGGTGTTGCGAGAGACGCCGATCGCCTCCGCGAACTCGGCGGTGCTGACGCCCGCCGCCTCACGCGCCTTGCGCAGCCGGTCCCCAATCGTCCACTGAGGGACGACTCCCGGCACGAGCTCACTAGTCATAGGCGCAAGTTTGGCCCCTCACGCCTTTGGGCGCAAGAGGCAACACGCCGGTCCGCACTTGCTTGCGCCTCGCACAACCTTGGTCCATAGTCCTGTGCCATGCCCAAGGTTCAGCCGATCACTACCGCCGAGGTCGTCAAGCGCCTCGGCGTGACGCGCAAGGTCGTGCGTCGGCTCGTCGAGCACGGCGACCTGACCCCCGCACAGAAGCTCCCGGGCAAGACCGGTGCCTATCTGTTCGACCCCGCCGACGTTGACGCGCTCACCGCCGAGCGTGCCTCGTGAAGTGGTCCCTCGCGCTCGCGATGGTGCTAGCCGGCCTTGTGCTGGCGCTCGTCGCACGCCCATGGTCGGGCCTGCACTTCCTCGCGATCGCCCTCGTGATCTACGGCGCTGACCGCCTCATCGTCGCGACCGTCCCGTACGTGAGCGACGGCACCGAGGATGCGAGTTGACCGCCCCGACCGTGTCCATCCCGCTCACGTACGCGGACGTCATGGCGATGCCCCCGGGCGCCCGCCGCGACGAGCTCGCGTACCTGTGGCGCATGCGCGACGAGCAGCGCCGCCGCGCGCTCGTGCGCGAGGACATGGACCTCGACGCGATCCTCGACGACGCCGAGGACTGCCGCCGAGCCGCGCTAGATCGGTGGCGCGACCCGCGCCGCACGCAGGCTGCCCGCCTCGCTGCCCTCCGGCGGGCGCACGCGTGAGCGCTCGCGAGCGGTGGCAGCCGATCCCGTCCGCGCCCGGTTACGAGGCGTCGACGCGCGGCCGCGTGCGCAACGCCCGCACGCGCCACGTCCTGCGTCCGGCCGTGCAGTCGCGTGGCTACCTCAAGGTCAGCCTCGGCCGCGCGCGGCAAGAGCTCGTGCACCGACTCGTGTGCGAGGCGTTCCACGGCGCTCCCCCGTCCGGGGTCGAGCACCACGCCGACCACCTCGACTTCAACAAGGCGAACAACCGCCCCGACAACCTGCGGTGGTTGGCCGCTCACCTCAACTCCGGTCGACAGGTCCGATGGGGCCTGCGCGGCTGGGAGGTCGAGGACGAGCCCGACTACGCCCACGAGCCCATGCCCGCCGACGAGCGCGAGGCGCTCGACACGGCGCTCGCAGCGAACGGGTGGTGATGCGCCGCACCTGATCGGCACGGCCTACAACGACCACGGCGTTCCTGCCCCTCCCGCCGCTAACCAGAGGGGTCCGGCAGACAGATCGTCCTAGGGAACGGCCCTAGGCACCCCCGGCACACGTCTGATCACCGTCCCGAGGGTCCAGCCAAGCGCACTCGCAGACAGCGGGGGCGCTATTCGTGCTGGCCGAGAGGGGCTATCGGCTGATGGTGCTCGGGAGTCCGGGGAAGGGGGCCGCTCCGGGAGAGGGCCCCGCAGGGGCTCCGCTCGGGGGTTGTTCAAGTCCTACAAAGGAGGTGGCGAGGTGGCAGGACTGACCGGGTGCCCGCACGGCTTCCCGACCGCTGTGCGGTGCGCTCACTGCCGCCGCCGCGCCGAGCAGCTCGCAGGCGCACCCGAACGCCCGACGTCCCGTCAGCAGTCCTCCATGCCGCTCGTGACCAAGCCGGTCCCGAAGCCGGTGTGGTTCGACGCCATGGTCAAGGAAGCACAGGAAGAGGCAAAGAGATGACCGCTCACCCCGTACTCGTGTCGCCCTCGTCGGACCTGCTCCGGCACGTGCTGCACGACTCCCCCGAGACACGCATCGCGCTCGTCTCGACGATCCGCCACGCCCACGCTCGCCATGACCTCGACCGGCTCGGCGAGCAGCTCACCGCCCGCCATGTCGCGCACCGCCAGTGGCGCGCGATCGGCAACGAGCGCATCGTCACTGCGACCGGCCTCACCGTGACGATCATGTCCCCACGTCCCGACTCGTGGCGTGGCCTGTCGTTCGACCGCCTCGTGCACGCCGACCTGCGCCGACCGTCCGACGAGTTCCTCGACGCGGTCGCGCCGTCGTTCCTCGTCCCGCACAAGCACGCCAACCTGGACGCCGCGTTCGGGTGCCACGTGTGCCAGGCACGGATGCGCGGCGCCGAGTGAGCGGCGGGGCGAGGTGGAGCGGGCGCAAGGTGATGACGGCGCGCGCGTACTGGCGTGCGCGGCTCGTCGCCGGGCCGTTGAAGTGCGCCCGCTGCCCTCGCCTCGTCCACCCGTGGCAGACGTGGCAGGTCGAGCACCTCGTCGCGCGTGCGCTCGGCGGTGCCTCGGACCGGTCGAACGAGTGGGTCTCGCACGCGAGCTGCAACGCCCGGCACGGCGGCAAGATCGGCGCGGCGAGGACGAACGCGCGTCGCGCCGCCTCGCCGTCGTCGGTTCGTCTGCCACCGCAGGGTGACAGGGGGATCAGGGGATGGTGAGGACGCGCGGGATCGACGAGCACCGGCACGCGATGGGCCTGCTTTTTGAGCACGACGGGGAAGCCCACGCTAGTCGCCCGCTCCCGTTCTCTCCCCAACTCAACGCACCGCGCATCCCGCCGTTGCGTTCGCCGCGCGGGCGGCGCCGGTGCAAGCCGCTGCACGCGACCCCGGCGCCTCGGTCGGTCGACGTCGAGGAGTTCGTCCTCGGCGCACGGTCCCTCGGGTTCGTGCCCTCGGAGCACCAGCTCGTGTTCGCGCGGATCGTGTCGAACCGTCGCCGCGACGGTCGGCCGAAGCATCGGCGCTGCGCGCTGACGATGCCGCGCCGGTCCGGCAAGACCGATGGGCTGTGGGCGTTGATCGTGGGCCGGTGCGTGTCCCGGCCGGACTACCGGGCCGCGTTCTCGGCGCAGTCCGGGAAGATGGGCCGCAAGCGCTTCCTCGCTATGGCCGTGATGCTCGAGCGGTGGGACCCGTGCCCGCGACCTACGCAGCGCACGTCCGGGTGCTCGCGCGACCACGTCCACTACCGCATCTACCGGTCCAACGGTGGCGAGCGGATCGAGTGGGCGAACGGGTCGACGCTCGACGTCAACCCGCCTGACCCCGAGTCCTACCGTGGCGACGCGTACGACCTGGTCGTCCTCGACGAGGGCCAGGAGACGACCGACGACGAGATCGCCGACGAGCTGCTCGGCGGGATCAACCCGACGCAGGACACCCTGCCTGACGCGCAGCTCATCGTCGCGGGCACCGCAGGCAAGCAGCGTGCCGGGCTGCTGTGGGGCTCGCTCGTCAAGGGCCGTGAGGGCAAGTGGGCGATCGTCGAGTACGCCGCGCCCGACCACGCCGACCCGACCGACGAGGCGACATGGCTCGCCGCGCACCCCGGCCTCGGGACGCTCACCACCCTGGAGGTGATCCGCGAGAACTTCGACGACCTGTCCCTCATCGACTTCCAGCGCGAGTACCTCGGGCAGTGGCCCGCCGACGCGACCGTCTCCGCGATCGACCCCCAGGCGTGGGAGGCAGCCCGGCTCGCGCTCACCGAGTTCGTGCGCCCGGCCCGCATCGGCCTCGCGTTCGACGTCGCCCCGGACGGGTCGTGTGCCGCGCTCGCGTGCGCGTGGCGCGACGAGTCCGGTGTCGCGTGGGTCGAGGTCCTCGCGTTCGAGGCCGGTGTCGCGTGGCTCCCGGCGAAGGCGCACACGGTCGCACGAGAGTCGCGCGCGCAGCTCGCGTACGACGTGATCGGCGCGAACACCAACCCGGCCGAGGCGGTCCACCGCAAGCGGCCCGCCGTGCGCCTCGCACCCATGGGCCTCAAGGACGTGCAGGGCGCGGCGCAGCGCGTCGTGTCCGACCTCGCCGAGGGGCGCCTGAGGCACCCGGACCAGAAGGACCTCAACCTTGCCGCCGAGGGCGCCGGGTGGCGGTCGGTCGGCGAATCCGGTCGAGCGTTCGGCCACAAGGCCTCCGCGCACCCGATCGTGCCGCTCACTGCCGGGGCGCTCGCCCTGTGGGCCTACGACAAGACCACTCGCACCAGCACCCGCCGCCGCAGCCGGCCGACCTCCTCGACCGCCCTCACCCGCACACGGGCGGCGTAGACACGCCGTCGCCGCGTTGTGCGTTGACCAATGTTGGGCCACGCACTACCTTGCTCGACGTGGGAATCCTCTCCTCGCTGGGGTTCGGGCGTCGCCCGGGTGAGACCGCGTCGCCGTCGCGACACGGTTCCACCCGGGCACGGCGCATGCAGTCGCCGTGGTCATCCAACGCGCTCCAGTCGGTCCTGTTCTCCGACATCTTCGGCGAGCTGCGGACACCGGTGACGCGCGCCGAGGCGATGTCCGTCCCGGCCGTCGCGAAGGCCCGACACCTGATCTGCGGTCTGGGCGCGCAGCCGCTGCGCGCCTACGAGGGCGAGCAGCTCGCAGCCGAACAGCCCGCGTGGCTCGCCTCGACGTCGTCGCAGACCCCGCCGCAGACCCGCATGTCCTGGACCCTCGACGACCTGTTCTTTGGTGGGTGGTCGCTCTGGCAGGTCGAGCGCGACGGCACCACCACGGCCGACCCGATCACCGACGCCGTCCGCGTCCCGCCCGAGTGGTGGGAGTTCGACGACGGCGGCGCTGTCCTGCTCGACGGGCGACCCGCGACCGCCGCCGAGGTGATCCTGTTCTCCGGCCCGTACGAAGGCCTCCTCGAAGCCGGGCAGCGCACCATCCGAGGCGCCCGCAACCTCGAAGACGCGTGGGCCAAGCGCGTCCAGTCGCCCATCCCCCTCGTCTCGATCGTGCAGACCACGTCCGACGAGGAACTCGACGTGCTGCGCGACCCCGAGGGTGAGCCGGTCGTCGACGAGCATGGCGAGGAGATCGACGAGGCACAGCAGATCGTGCAGGCCTACGTGGACGCGCGACGCGACCCGAACGGCGCCGTCGCCTTCATCCCCTTCGGGTACGAGCTCGCCGTGCACGGCGACGTCAAGCACGAGCTGTTCGTCGAGGGACGCAACGCCGTGACCCTCGACGTCGCTCGCTACGCCGCGATCCCGGGGAACTTGCTCGACGCGTCCATGTCGACCGCGTCACTGACCTACACCACGACGCAGGGCGGGCGCTCCGACTTCAACGACATGACCGCCGCGTTCTGGCTCGGCCCCATCAACGCGCGCCTGTCGATGGACGACGTCGTCCCGGCCGGGCAGCGCATCGCGTTCGACCTGTCCAACCTCACCGCCGTCCCGGCCACGGGACTCGCACCCGCAACGGAGGACTGACCGATGGACCAGCAGACCACGTTCCTGGGCGAGGTGACCGACGCCGAGCCGTCCGTCATCGTCGTCCGCTCCGACAAGCCCGACGTGTGGGACCAGGTCGAGCGCCTCCAGCGCGTCGGCGTCGCGGTCCTCGTCCTGTCCACGAAGGACGAGGACACGACGGTCGGGTGGGTGACCCGTGGTTGACGTCGAGATTCTCGCGGGTGACCTGACCGCGTCCCGCGAGGACCGGGTCGTCTCCGGTCTGCTGCTGCCCTACGGCGAGCAGGGCAACACGAACCTCGGGAAGTTCACCGTCGACCAGGGCGTGTTCCAGCTCCCGGCCGACCCCGGCATCCTGCTCGCGAACCTCTACCACGACCGCCGCGCCCCGATCGCGACGGGCCTGACGCTGACCGACAGCCCGGCCGGGCTGTTCGCGTCGTGGAAGGTCGCAGCGACCCCCGAGGGCGACGACCTGCTCGCGGCGATCGCCGAGAAGCGCCCCGACGCTCCCCGCCGCCTGTCCGTCGAGGCGACCGGCGTCGTGATCCGGGGCGGCAAGGCCGTTGCCGGTCGCGTCTACGGCGCCGCGTTCTGCAAGCAGGGCGCCTTCCCGTCCGCCGAGCTGCTCGCCGAGGACGTCGGCGACCTGCCCGAGGACACGCACTCCGAGTCGGTCACCACCGAGGAGATCACGCTCAACGGCACCACGTACGTGCGCAAGACGACCAGCACGTACGACACCCAGACCACCCCGAAGGCCGGGGAGGACGACACCGACGCCGACACGGCGCAGGAGGACGAGATGGACGACGAGCTCCAGGCGAGCACGCCCCCGGCCGTGGCGCCGGGCGGCGGTGCCCCGCTCCCCAAGAACCGGCGCAGCGCGGCGCGCGTCGGCCCGACCGGTGGCGAGCTGCACGCGCAGCTCGCGGCTGCCGTCAACTCCGGTCGTGCCGGTGAGCTGCTCGCCGCGCTCGACCAGATCACCCAGGCCGACGTGTTCGACGTCGTCCACGTCCCGCAGTACCTCGGCGAGCTGTGGAACGGCGTCACGTTCGAGAAGCGGTTCGTGCCGCTCATCAACCACGCCGAGCTCACCGCCGCGAAGATCATCGGCTGGCGGTTCGTCGAGGGCAAGAAGCCGGAGGTCGACGACTACGCCGGCGGCGGCGCCGAGGTCCCGTCCAACGAGGTCGACACCGAGGCGGTCGAGGCGGTCGCCGCCCGCATCGCGGCCGGGTGGAACGTCGACCGCATCCACCGCGACTTCCCGAACCCCGAGTTCTGGGCCGCGTTCTTCCGCGCCGGGAACGAGAGCTACGCCCGCAAGATCGACGGCAAGGTCCGCACGTTCCTCGGCACCGTGGGCAACGCGACCCCGCTGCTCGTCGACCCCGCGACCCCGGCCGCGCTCGGCGTCTCCGAGGCCGCGTACAAGCTCGTCAAGGGCGGGCTCGGCCTCGTCCGCTCCGACCGGGGGAACCCGACGTTCGGCATCCTCTCGGACGACCTGTTCGAGGAGTGGGCGTTCACCCGCCGCGACGACGAGCTCGCCTACCTGTCGGCGTCGTTCGGCCTCCAGGGCGGCTCCGGCTTCACCGTCCCGCAGATCGTCAACGACTCCAGCCTCCCGGCCGGAACCGCGACGGTCGGCATCAAGGGCGTCGCGACGCTGCACGAGCTCGGCGGCGCCTCGCCGCTGCGCGTGTCCGCCGAGGACATCGCCAAGGGGAACCTGCTGGAGGCGATGTTCGGGTACTGGTCGATCATCCAGCACGACAAGGGCGCCCTCATCCGCGTCTCGGACGACCCCGAGGCCTGACCAGCCACCCTCACGGGCCGGGTCCGCACAACCCGGCCCGTGAGGGTCAACCCCCGGTTGACGCCACAAGGAGGAGCGCACGACATGGCAACCACACCCGCACCCGAGCCCGCCACCCTGGCCCCCGACGAGGTCTACGGGTGGGTCACCGGCGACGACGTCGAGCGCCACTGGGCGCACCGTGACCTCGAAGACGCGGCCGTCATCGACTACCTGGAGGCCGCGCACGAGCAGTGCGTCGCGTTCCTCAACGGCGCCGACCCCGACGACCCGCCCGCCCGGTACCGGCTCGCGCAGATCTTCCAGGCCCGCGCGCTCGCCCGTTCCGGCGTCGCGAACGTCGACTCGACCCTCGGCGACGGCGAGCCTGTCGCCGTGTTCCCGATGGACTGGACCGTCAAGCGTCTCCTGCGGCCCCGTCGCGTCGGTCGCGGCCCCCGATGAGCACGGTCCGCGCGCAGCTCGCTGCGGCGCTCGCCAAGCACCTGCCTGCGGACTGGCACGTCTACATGGTCGGCGGTGAGCCGACGACCGCGACCAAGCCCGCCGTCGTGATCTACCGCACCGCGTTCCGGCGTCTGCCGCAGGCGCCGTCTGCACAGTACGAGCACGACTTCGACGTGTGGGCGCTCGTCGCCCCCGACGCGTCCGACGCGACCCTCGACGACCGTGCCGAGACGCTCTACGGCGCGCTGGAGGACGTCCCGTTCGTCACCCCCCTCGACGCCACCCGTGAGGCCTACCAGGGCCAGTGGCCCGGCTTCCGCATCGCCGTCCAGGTCAACACCAAGAAGGAGCAGCCCGCATGACCACGATCCCGCTCTCGGCGCCCTACCGGATGAACAAGGCCGCTCTCTCGGTCGCCGCCGACGACTTCACCGCCGCCGTCTCCAGCGTCGCCCTGACCCCGACCAACGGGCAGGCGTGGCGCGGCATCGGCGGCAACCGGGTCACCCCCGACCCCGACTGGAGCCTCGGCGTCACTGCCGCGCAGGACCTCGCGCCCACCGGCCTGATGCGCTACCTGCTCGACCACGTCGGCGAGGAGAAGGAGATCGTGTTCACGCCCGTCGACGACGGCCCCACGATCACCGTCACCGCGTCCATCGCGCCCCCCGGAACGGTCGGCGGCTCGGCGACGTCGCAGACGGTCCTGGAGTTCTCGACGTCCATGGAGTGCACCGGCGCGCCGGTGTTCACCGACGTCGAGGGCGGGGCCTGACGCATCGTGCTGTCCGTCCGGGACGCCGACGAGCTGCGAGCCGTGGTGCTCGCACTCAAGCTCGTGCCCCGCGACGTACGGAACGCGATCAACCGCGCAACCACCCGCGACCTCGGTCCGGCGTGGAAGCAGATCGTCGCCGAGCAGGCAGCGCGTGCCGGGCACAACACGAACCTCGTGCTCGTGCCCGGCACGCGCATCAAGCCCGGCAACCCGCCGGTCCTCATCGCGGCGACGTCCCGCCGACCGATCGGCCGAGCCAAGCGCCTCGTGCCCGTGTCGAGCTGGTGGGCGTACGAATTCGGCGCCGCTGACGACGTCGACCGCTACCAGCGCAAGAACCGCACCCAGGGAGGGACC
Source organism: Cellulomonas sp. A375-1 (assembly GCF_001040865.1). Classification (NCBI taxonomy): domain Bacteria; kingdom Bacillati; phylum Actinomycetota; class Actinomycetes; order Micrococcales; family Cellulomonadaceae; genus Cellulomonas; species Cellulomonas sp. A375-1. The sequence goes on from NZ_LFKW01000091.1 coordinate 11,692, forward strand.
CACACCGTGAACCGGCACACCGCACGAGGGCTGCCGCGCCGCAAGCGCACCGGCCTCGTCGTGTTCCCGGGCGTGGCCGAGATCGCGCCGCGCTTGCAGTCGCTGTGGGTGCAGACCTTCATGTACGTGTGGGGTCAGGCACTCGACCCGGACGGCTCCCGTGGGTAAGGGCATCCAGGTCCCGCTCGTCGCGGAGACCTCGCAGACGATCAAGGCGGTGCAGGACCTCGGGTCCGCGTTCGGCGACGTGTCCGGCTCGCTCGTTGACCTCCAGCGCGACGCGCAGCGCACCGGCCGTGAGCTGGAGGACACGCTTGCCGACAAGACGAAGGACGGGGCGCGCGAAGCCGAGAAGTCCGTCGACCGCCTGGAGCGTTCGTTTCGTGACCTCGCGCAGACCGGCCGCAAGACGGGCCGCGAGACCCGTGACGCGCTCGGCGACGACGTCGCGGACGGCGCGCGTCGCAGCTCGGAGGCGGTCGCAGAGTTCAAGGACGAGGCGCGGCAGAACTTCGGCGAGATCACCTCGTCGTTCTCGGGCGAGATGGACTCGCTCGTCGACCTCGCACAGGGCACGGCCGGTGGCCTCGCCGGGAGCCTGTCCGGCCCGGTCGGTCTCGCGTTCGGTGGGCTCGCCGCATCGGCAGGCCTGTTCTACAACGCGTGGAAGACGAACACCGAGAAGGTCAAGCAGGCCGTGTCGGACATGTACAACGACCTCAAGGAGTCCGGCGCGGACGCGCTGTCGGAGACGTTCGTTCAAAGCGAGATCGAGAAGATCGTCACCGACGCCGAGGGCAAGGTCATCAGCTTCGCCGAAGCGCAGAAGTACGCCGCGACCACTGGCGTCGACCTCGCCACCGTGCTCCGCGCCGTCGCAGGCGATACCGAGGCGTGGTCCGCCGTGCAGGACGCCGTGAACGCCAAGATCGACGAGAACGCGGCCGCGTTCGGTCGCACCGACGAGATCATGCGGCAGACCGGCGAGTCCTACGACACGGTCCGGCAGCGCCTCGTCGACGAGCAGACCGCGCTCGAGGAGGTGAACGGCCGACTCAACGAGAACGCGACGAACCGCGAGAAGGCTACCGCCGCCGTCGAAGCGGCCAGGTCCGCGCAGAAGGCCTCGGCGGAGACCGCCCGCGACGCCGCCGACGCCGAGGCGTCCTACCGCGAGTCGCTCGCCGCGTCCTCCGACGCGATCAAGGAGAACGCCGGCGACGTCCAGAAGAACCGCGGCGTCGTCCTTGACGCCATCCGGTCCGCGATCGACTACACGTCCGCTCTGCGCGACAACGGTGCCGAGGCGTCCCAGGTCGCCGACGCCCAGAAGGCCATGTACTCGCAGCTCGTCGACGTCGCCGAGCAGACCGGCCTGAGCACCTCCGAGGCGCGCGACCTCATCAACACGTTCCTCGACTTCCCCAAGGACATCGAGACCGGGGTCGTGCTCGACGACGCCGACGCCCTGACCAGGTTGCATGCGATCCAGGACGCGAACTACACCACCACGATCACGCCCGAGGTCGACCTGACCCAGGCTGAGAAGGACCTGCGCGTGTACCTCGCCCGCACCCGGAAGATCACCGTGGGTGTCACCCACCGTGTCGGTACGTCGGTGGTGGTCTGACATGACGTCGATCACGCACGGCACGACCGTGACCACGCCCGACCTCGTCCTCGGCTACGAGACGTCCGTCGAGAAGCCGATTCGACGGCACCCGATCATCGGCGGCGGGCTCGCGGTCACCCTGGCGAGCACCGAGCCGCGCTCGGGCACGCTGCACCTGCTCTACGTCGCCGAGGCGGACGCCGTCGCCGCGTTCTACCTCCTCCAGCAGCCCGGATCGTTCGATCTCGACGACGACCAGCGCCCGCACATCTCCATGTCGTTCGTCGCGGAGCGTGCACGCCTGCGCCTGGAGCAGGGCCGGTGGATCGTCGAGGCCGACTACCTGGAGGTCATCACGTGATCTCTAAGCACACGATCGCCGCCGAGATCGTCACCCCTGACACTGTGGAGGACGAGGGCCGGTACGTCGATACCTGGGAGACGCTCGCCGCGCCGCGCGTGCTCGTCGACGAGGCCTACACCTACTCCGAGGAGACCGGCGAGTACGAGGACCTCCTCAACTGGACGCGTCCGCCGGACAGCGACCCATGGCCCGGATCGCTCGGCGGGTCCGCCGCCGAGGACGGTTGGGGCTTCCTGGGAACGCGGCCCGTCAACACTCCGCAGGTCGGCATGTTCTCGCTGTACCGCGACCACGTCGGCCTCGTCGCCGGGACGACCTATCGGCTGTCGGTGCGCGTCAGCCGGGGCTACTACGGCGGGCCGTGCACCGCCGACGTCGGCGTCGAGGGGATCGGCTACGGAGCGCCCGCGTCGATCCCTACGCCCGAGACGCCCTGGCAGACGATCACCTGCACGTTCACGGCCACTGCGACGACGCACCGGGTGCGCCTGCGGGCGAACTTCACCCTGCTCGACGACGGCAACCTGATGTTCTTCGACGACTACCGGCTGTCGCAGCTCACGACGGTGGTGCCCGTGTGGGATCCGTCGCCGGTCGCGCACGCCGGGCAGCGCATCCCGCTCGACGTCGTCGACGCGTCCATCACGCTCGACGAGTCGTGGTCCCCGTACGCGCAGGCCACGCTCGTGTGCAAGACGCCCGAGCCGTCCGTGCTCGCGCAGATCGACCCGCGCGACGGCGTGCGAGTGTTCGCGCGCCTCACGCAGGCCTTCGGTGAGGGCTCGCCGCTGTCGGAGTACACCGCCAGGCTCGGCGGGTCCGCCGCCGCGTGGACGGCCGCGTACGGCAACAAGACGCTGCTCGCGGCGTCGCAGGACTTCGGCATTGGCTACAACGCCGGTGGTGTGCGTGGCTCGACCCGGCGATCGTTCAACCTGTCGCTCGTCACCCGCGACGTCGACCTCGAAGCCGGGACGATGACGTTGACCGCGATGTCGGACGAGATCGTCGCGCAGGGCGTCGACTCCGGGGAGGTCGTCCCCGTCGCACCAGCTGGCACCTCGCTCGTCGACACGATCAACTTCGCGCTGCGCCGGTTGAACGCCACGCTCGTCGAGACCGTCGCTGACGTCACCGACCTCACCCCGGACGCCCTTGCCTGGTCGCCGGGTGTCAGCGTGTGGGAGTACCTCGCGCCGCTCGTGCTTGCCGGTGAGCGTCGCCTGTGGTGCGACGAGCTCGGGGCGTGGCGTCTCGGCTACGTGCAGGCGCCCGGCGCGGGTGAGCTGCGCGCTGCGCCGATCCTCACGGCCGGGACGGACAGGCTGGACACCGAGGCGTGGTTCGACGCGGTCCTCGTCGAGTACCGCTGGACGGACGGGTCCGGGGTCGAGCAGACCCGCTACGAGCGCGCCGGCGAGACCCTCGCCCGCCGTGTCTACAAGGTGATCCGCGACGGGCGCCCCTGGCCGCGCTCCGGGGCCGCTCGTGCACTGCTGCGCTACGTCGCATCGCAGGGCCGGTCGCTGCGCCTGGAAGCCGTGTCGGACTACCACGCGGGCCCCCGGCAGTCGTTCACGTTCACGCTGCCGGACGACGTCGTCGTGACGGGCGTCGTCGCGTCGGTCACGTGGTCGCTCCCGACCGACCGGATGACCGTGACCACCCGCGACCTGCTCGAAGCCCCTGAGCACTCCTGGCTCGCTGACACCCCCGGCGTCTCCTGGGACGACGTCCCCGCCGGGATCGACTGGACGGAGGACGTCTGACATGGCTACAGGTGACGCAGCTGCGGCGGCGGGCGGGCCGGTCGTGCCCTCGACGAAGGACAAGCGGCTCGGCTACTTCGACATCAACGCGCTCGCCGACTGGGTCGCGGCCCACATCACGAGCGGGGGGCACCCCTTCGAGAAGATCACCGGCGTCCTCAAGATCGGCCAGATTCCCGACAAGCTCCTGACCGAGCCGAAGTACGGAGACAAGACGGTCTCCACGCGGGCCCTCGCGGACGGCGGCACGACGACGCCCAAGATCGCCGCGAAGGCGGTCACCGCGGCGAAGGTGGCCGACGAGACGCTGACGAAGCAGCAGATGGCAGACACGCTGTCGAGCGGCGAGACATGGACACTCGAAGCCGAGCCGCTTCGCCTGCGCACACCCTCCGGGAACCACCGCGTCGACATCGCGATCTCGGGTGTCACGGTCTCCTCGACGGTCAGAGCGACCGTCGAGGCTGGCCCGCACAGCATCACCCTGATCCCGGGCACGGGCGTCGAGATCGAGACCGTCGCCGACGTGGACATCACCGCGGGCGGCGACGCGACCCTCGCCTCGGGCGGCCTGACCATGATCGAGGGCGGCGACGCATCGCTTGGCGTCGGGAACATCGGTGGACAGGACCTCGTGTTCTCCGAGTCGATCCGCTCGAACACCACGAGCTCGGCCGCGAACATGTGGGTCGACCCCGCCAACGGTGTCCTGCGCCGCGTCTCCTCGTCGCTGCGCTACAAGGTCGACGTCACGGACGCCGACCACACGCCGACGCTCCTGGACGTCCAGCCGCGCACCTGGCGTGACCGGTACGCCGCGCCCGACGACGGGCGTCGCTACTTCGGGGCGATCGCCGAGGAGCTCGACGCGCTCGGCCTGCACGAGCTCGTCGTGTACGACGCCGAGGGCAGGCCCGACGCGATCGCGTACGACCGCATCGGAGTCGCCCTGATCCCTCACGTGCGGGCCCTGCACGACCGCCTCGCCGCGCTCGAGGCCCGACTCCCCGAGGAGGCCTGACCCATGGGTGCGATCGACTCCAACGGCATCTACCGCCACGACGAGACCGACGTCCAGCCGACGTTCTCCGACCTCATCGACCTGCTCGCCGACTCGGTGTCGAACAAGGTCGCGACGATGGTCTCGCAGCAGCTCGCAGGCGACGCCGACCTCGACACCCGTATCGACGCCCTGGAGGGCGATGCCGGGGCGTGGACGGCCTACGTCCCGGCGCTCGGGTCCGGCTGGACACTCGGCACCGGCACCCTCGTCTCGCGCCAACGCACCCAGGGCAAGACCGTGCACGTCCGACACGTCCTCACGTTCAGCGCGTCCACCGTCCTCGCGTCGGCAAACTCCGGGTTCGGACACCCGTACACGCTCCCCGCACCGGCGGCGGTCACGAACGCCGTGTTCAACGGTGCGGCGTCGTTCTACGACTCGTCCGCGAACGTGACCTACCACGGGTGGGTCGGCTCGTCGACGGCGGCTACCCAGGCGTTCGCGCAGTTCCCGACGGCCGGTAGCACCACGACGACGCGCATGTCCGCCACCGCGCCCGTCGCGGCCGGTCCCGGGGACGTGCTGTCCATCGCCTACAGCTACGAGAGGGCCTGACCATGCAGACGACGATCGCGCCCGGGCACTGGCTCGCCGACGACGCCGCAGCGTCCTACCGGCGGATGCGCGCGGCCGGGTGTCCCGCTGGCATCACGTCTGCCGGGCGCACCTACGCCGAGCAGGCCGAGCTGCGCCGCAAGTACCTGCGCGGCGAGGGTGCGTTCGCCCTGCCGCCCGGCTCGTCCCGTCACGAGACCGGCCACGCGCTCGACCTGCCCCGCGACGCGTCGGCATGGATGGAGCGGCACGGCGGCGCGCACGGGTGGCGCCGCACGAACCCGAAGGAGTGGTGGCACTGGGAGCACTTCGCCACCCACGACACGCACCGGCACGACCCCGTCAACAGGAAGGCACCGCACATGGTCATCATCCGAGCAGGCAGCCGTGTCCGCGCGGTCTGCGGCGACCGCATCGTCGGGCTCGACGTCGCCGACGTCGCCCGGTTCGAGGCAGCGGGCGTGCCCGTCGTCGACGTCACCCCGTCGACGTTCGAGCAGTTCCGCAACGGCCTGACGCCGGAAGGTGTGACGCCGTGAAGCAGCTCCTGCGACCCGGCGTGCGCCGCTGGGTCTACCGGGTGTCGACGGCAGGCCTCGTCGTCGCGGGCGTGTACGGCGTCGTCGACGACGAGCAGGCAGCCGCCTGGCTCCTGCTCGTCGCGGCCGTGACGGCCATGGCCGACGTGAACGTGTCGGACGAGTGAACCTCGACCCCACCGCGATCGACGACCCCTGGTCCGCTATCGCATTCGTCGCGCTCATCGGGTACCTCGTCGTCGTGACGTGGCGCAGCTCGCGGCACGCGAAGGCGACGAGGCGCACCCTGGAGCACGAGGTGCGCCCGAACTCCGGCTCGTCGCTGCGCGACGCGGTCGACCGGATCGACAAGCGGTTGGCCGACGTCGAGGCGTACCACGCGCGGCGTAGGTGGTGGCAGCGCCGCTGACGAGAGGAACGGGTCCCGGTGAGCTCACCGGGACCCGTTCTCGTTTTGCCGATTCGCACAAGGGCCGAAACGCCTCGCGACACTCGCGACGCTCTGACCTGCAACTATGCGAACGCCGCGGCGCCGGCGAGCTCGCGCCGGCGCTGTGACTTCCTACAACTAGGCCGCAGCCGCGACGGCCGCGACGAGGTGGTCGTCGGGCACGACGACGTAGCGCCGTGTCGTCTCCGGTCGCGCGTGCCCTAGGAGGTCCTGGACCGCACCGAGGTCGCGAGTGCCCGCGTAGGCGCGCGAGGCGAAGCGGTGGCGCAACGTGTGGCCCGTCCAGCCGTCCGGGAGCAGCTCGCCGAGCAGGTCGCCCACCGTGCAGGGAGCGAGGTGCCCGCCGGTCCGGCCGGGGAACAGCCACCCGTCCGCCGCCCGGATCGCGTACAGAAGCTCGGCGTCGACGACGGGCACACGCCTCGTCTTGCCACCCTTGCCGTGCACGTACAGCACGGACCCCGCGAGGTCGCGCGTGTGGACCTGCGCAACCTCCGAGCACCGCAGACCGCCCCGCGCGGCGAGCAGCAGCATGAGCCGCCCACGGCGGTCCGCGAGGGCCAGGGCGCGCGCTAGGACGTCCTCCGGGGTCGGGCGCGGCGCACCGGCCGGGACCCGCACGGCGGGCAGGCTCGCCGACGGGTCGGCCGCGACGTGCCCGGCCGCGTGCGCCCACCGGTAGAACGCGCGCACGGCCGCGCGCGCGGACTTGCGCGTCTCAGGTGACCACCGGCGCACCGATAGCGCGTCCTCGAGCTGCGGCGTGGTCGCGGCGTAGGGCTCGGCGACGTAGCGGGCTAGGTGGCGCAGGTAGTGCCGGTGCAGACGGATCGTGCCCTCGGAGGTGCCCGAGGCGCGGCGGTGACGGACGTACAGGGTGAGGGCCGCAGCCCACGTAGTCGCTTCCATCGCCCTGTCATCGACCCGCGCGGGGACGGACACGAGGCGCGTCCGTCCCGTCGATCCAGGGTCAACCAACGGTTGACGCTCCCCAGCGCTTGTGAGCGGCCTGCTTCGACATGCCCGCCGCCGCTCCGATCGCCGCCCATGACGTGCCCTGCTCGTGCAGCCCGACGACGGCTTGGTCGATCGCCTCGTCGACCGCCGCGCGCAGCGCGAGCAGGTCCCCGAGGTCCTCTGGGTCCGCGTCCGCCATGCGCCGCGACGCCGCGCGCAGGATGCGCCGCGCGAACGCCATGAACTCGCGGTGGTCGCCGCTCCCGCCGCTCACCACGTGTCCGGCGTCGGGTACTCGGCGAGGTAGCGCAGGGCAACCGCGCGGTCGCCGTAGTTCAGCGAGACATGCACGCCGTCAGCGGCGATCCCGACGAGGGTGCCGTCCGTGTCCCAGTACGCGTGCCCCGCCGCGACGAGCGCGTCGATCGCGTCGGGCTGCGGGGTGCTGTCGAGCGCGCTCATGCCGCACGCTCCCCGCCGAAACGCGCCGCCCTGACCTGCGCGAGCGAGTAAACGAAGGGTTACTGGTTCGAGTCCAGTCGGGGGAGCTCCAGAAGGCCCTGACCTGCCCCCGCAGGCGGGGCCTTCGTCGTGCTCGGGCGGACCCGTGCGACGACGAGGGCATCGGCGTCCTGGACGTAGGCTGGGGACGGCCCCACGGGGTCGAGACGACCCCTTCCGCGAGACGGAGCCTCCCACCCCATGTCCGGCGTGCCGCAGCCCGTGCGCGCGTCGTCGCACCGTGCGGTGGTCGTCTACGTCGCCGCGGTCGCCGCCTACTTCGTCGCGGTCCTGCACCGCAGCGCCCTGGGGGTCGCGGGCGTCGAGGCCATCGACCGGTTCGGCCTGAGCGCCACCACGCTGTCCCTGTTCTCGGTCGTGCAGCTCACGGTGTACGCCGCGATGCAGCTGCCCGCCGGGCGCCTGCTCGACCGGTTCGGTGCGCGCGTCGTGATCGGCGTCGGGTCGGCCGTGATGGCCGTCGGCCAGCTCGTCCTCGCCTTCGCGGAGGACGTCCCGGCCGCGCTCGTCGCGCGCGTGCTGATCGGCGCGGGCGACGCGGGGATCTTCATCTCCGCGGTGCAGCTCGTGGCGCAGTGGTTCCCGCCGCGTCGCGTGCCGGTGCTCGTGCAGCTCACGGGGCTGATCGGGCAGTCGGGTCAGCTCGCGTCCGCGATCCCGCTCGCGTGGCTGCTGCACCACCAGGGCTGGACGCCGGCGTTCTGCGTGCTCGCGGGCGTGGGTGCGCTCGCGACCGTCGGGGCGTTCCTCGGCGTGCGGGAGCCGCCGGGGACACGGACCGGCCCGCGTGCGGCGGAGTCGTTCGCGCAGGCGGTGCGCGCCGCGTCGCGCCCGCCCGGCACCCGGCTGGGCTGGTGGAGCCACTTCGCGACGCCCTTCAGCGCCAACGTCGTCTCGCTGCTGTGGGGCGTGCCGTTCTTCGTCACGGCGCAGGGCCGCTCGACCGCCGAGGCCGGGCTGCTGCTGACGGTCCTGACCCTGACCGCCATGCTCTCGGGGCCGGTCGTCGGGCGGGTCACGGGTCGGCACCCGCTGCGTCGCACGTCGATCGTCCTGGCCTCGTGCGTGGCGACCCTCGCCGCCTGGGTGACGGTCCTGGTGCCGGCGACCCCGCGCCCGATGTGGCACCTGCTCGCCTTCGTCGCCGTGATCGGCGCCGGTGGTCCGGTCTCGCTCGTCGGGATGGACTTCGCGCGGACGTACAGCGAGCCGCGGCGGCTCGGGACGGCCTCCGGGTTCGTCAACACGGGCGGCTTCACCTCGACGATCGGCGCTGTGCTGGCGGTCGGCGTCGTGCTCCAGGCGGTCTCTCCCCCGGGCACGACGACCTACTCGCTGGACGCGTACCGCTGGGCGTTCAGCGCCCTGCTGGTGCCGTGGGCCCTGGGCGTCTGGGGCGTGCTGCTCAACCGCCGACGCACGCGCGCACAGCTCGCGGCGCAGGGCGTCGTCGTGCCGCCGCTGCGCCAGGCGCTCCGCCGCCGACGCTGAGGCACGCGCCGCTGCGCCTGACCTGACTAGGGCTCACAGCCGCCCGTACCGGGCGCGCACGAAGCAGTACACGCCGAACGCGACGAAGCCGAGCGCGACGAGCGTGAGGAGCACGGGCCCGGCGGGGCCCTCCTTGAGCGTGCGCATCGCGCCGTCCAGCCCGGTCGCCTCGGACTCGTCGGCGTGCCACGCCGCGGCCACGAACAGCCCGCCGACGATCCCCAGCGCGACACCCTTCGCGATGTAGCCGACCCTGCCCGCGATCAGGGTGCCCCGCCCGGCGTGCCCGCTGGGCAGCCCCGCGAGGTCCTCGAGGAAGGTGCGACGCCAGCCCTTGACCACGTGGTAGACGCCGACGCCGATCACGGCCAGCCCGAGCGCCCCCACGAGGAGCCGTCCCGCCGGCGCGGACAGCAGGTCGGCCGTCAGACCCTGGGTGTCGCCCGACGACGACGAGCCTCCGCCGCGCGCCCAAGCCACGGTCACCGCAGCGAGCCCGAGATAGACGACGCCCCGCCCGATCGCCTTGACGCGATCGGTGCCCGAGCCCGCACGGTCGCGCGCCGCTCCGACGTGAGCGGCCTTCGCGACCTGCCAGGCGGCGAGCGCGAGGAAGGCGACCACCGCGACCCACAGCGCCGCGCGACCCATGGGCTCGTCCGCGACGGTCGACAGCGCGCCCGACTGGTCCGCGGACGCCCCCGAGTCGCCGAGTGCGAGCCGCAGCGCCAGCAGGCCGATCAGGGCGTGCAGGACGCCGCTCACGGCGTAGCCGGCGCGCGCGGCGGTCGCCCAGGCGTCCCGGGTCGCACGGGACAGGTCGGAGGTGCTCGCCATGATGGCTCCCGTCGGGTCAAGAAGGGCAGGCCGGGCGGGGGTGGCGCCGGCGCAGGTCCGATCGTGGCAGCGGACGTGGTCGGCCGCGACCGCAGAGGAGCGCCGGACCGCCCGCCCGCGCGCGGCGCGCGGGTACCTCCCGACGACACGGTCGCGTCGTCGGACCACCGGGGCAGACCGGTAGGAACGGGGCCCTGACCTGCGCCTTCAGTGTGCCCCTCCGACCGGCTTGTCGAACGGCCCGACGAGCCCCACACTTGCGCTGCCCCCTCGTGAGTTCCGGCCACCGACAGCCGGGGAAATGGACCACCGGCCGTGCTGCGCACCGTCTCCTGCCACCTGTCTCTCGACGTGCGCAGCCCCCTCGAGCTGTACCTCGCCGTCGCCGTCGCCGACGGCGCCTACGACCGCTCCGAGCTGCTCACGGTGCGGCACGAGGACGGCCCGCTCGACGTGGTCGAGATCAAGGCGGGGCACGGCGGCCGCATCCACCACGTGCAGGCTCCGACCGGTCGGGTCGTCGTGGACTACCAGGCGTCGGTGAGCGGTCTGGCCGCACCCGCACCGGTCGAGGACCTGGACCTCGTCGAGTACCGGCAACCGAGCCGGTACGCCGAGTCCGACCGGCTCCTGGCCTTCGCGCGCGACCAGTTCCGCGGGCTCGCGGGCGCCGATCTGGTGCACGCCGTGGTGGCGTGGGTCTCGGCGCACGTGACCTACCTGTCGGGCAGCAGCCTGCCGACCGACGGCGCGACCGACACGCTGCTCAAGCGGCGCGGCGTGTGCCGCGACTTCGCGCACCTCGTCGTGGCGCTGCTGCGGGCGTGCGACATGCCCGCGCGACTGGTCTCCGTGTACGCGCCCCGGCTCAAGCCCATGGACTTCCATGCGGTCGCCGAGGCGTACGTCGACGGCGCGTGGCACCTGCTGGACGCGACGCGGCTCGCGCCGCGCGAGGGGATGCTGCGCATCGCGACCGGCCGCGACGCCACGGACACGGCCTTCCTGTCGTCGTACGGCGGTGCGCTGACGCTGCGTTCGATGACGGTGACGGCGACGGTCGACGGCCTCATGGACGCCGACGACGACGGCGGGCTGCGCGCGCTCCTCTGAGCGCCCGAGCGTCCTGTCGCCTGACCAGCCAGGTGACGAGCATCTGGTCGCCGAGCATCCGGGCGCCGAGCACCCAGGCGCGCGAGCGTCGTAGGGCGGCGGGCGGGCTCGCTCGGGGGGTCAGACGCTCTCGCGCAGGTTGCGGCGGCGTCCCTCGATCGCGACGAGCTCGGCGAAGGCAGCCTGGTAGCCCGCAGGGTCGGCCGTCGCGTCCATGCGCTGCAGCCGCCCGCGCAGCTCGGCGATGTGCCGCGTGAAGCCCATCTCCACCAGGCGCAGCACCACGCCGCGCACGTAGTCGCCGACCGCCTCGGGACGGTCTTCGGGGACCGGGGCGACCGCGAGCTCGGTGACGAGCGGGCGCACCGCCTCGGCCGCCTCGTCGAGCACGGCACCGACCCATGCCGTCGAGCTACCGTCCTCACCGACCGACGCGCGCCCGGCGGTCACGCCGCCTGCCGCACGGATCGCCTCGTGCACGGCGCGGTGCGCGGGGGCAGCGAACGCGTCGCTGCCGAGCTCGTCGAACTCCGCCGGCACGAGCGCGGGCGCCTGCAGCACGACCTCGAGCGCGGTGCGCTCGACCGCGAGCACGGGGTCGACGGGTCCGGGCCGCTGGGTCCGCGCGGGGCGCTCCGTGGCACCGGCCGGCCGGCCACCGCTCGTCGGTGCGCGGCCCGCCGCTCCCCCACGACCACGCGCGCCGTCGACCGCTCGCTGCACGGTCGCCAGGTCCTCCATGCCCAGCCATCCCGCGAGCAGCCGCGTGTACTCGGGCCGCAGGGCAGCGTCACGGATGCCCGCGACGACCGGCGCCGCGCTGCGCAGGGCGGCGACGCGGCCCTCCGCGGTGGCCAGGTCGTACGAGCGGAGGGTCGCGCGCAGCACGAACGCGAACAGCGGCTGACGTCCGGCCACGAGCGCGCGCACGGCGTCGGGCCCGCGGCTCTGGCGCAGCTCGCAGGGGTCCATGCCGCTGGGCTCGACCGCGACGAACGTCTGCGCGGCGAACGTCTGGTCCTCACCGAACGCGCGCAACGCGGCCTTCTGGCCCGCTTCGTCGCCGTCGAACGTGAAGATCACCTCGCCGCCCACCGACGTGCCCGTCGCGAGCTGCACGCCGCTGCTCGCCCCCGAGTCGCCGATGAGCCGGCGCACGATGCGGGTGTGGTCCGAGCCGAAGGCCGTGCCGCACGTCGCGACCGCGGTGCCGATGCCCGAGAGGTGCATCGCCATGACGTCGGTGTAGCCCTCGACGACGACCACGCGCTTGTCGCGCTGCATCTCGCGCTTGGCGAGGTCGAGCCCGTAGAGGACGTGCGACTTGCGGTACAGCGGCGTCTCGGGGGTGTTGAGGTACTTCGGGCCGTTGTCCTCGTCGAACAGCCGGCGGGCACCGAAGCCGATCGTCTCGCCCGTGACCTCGCGGATGGGCCAGACGAGCCGTCCGCGGAACCGGTCGTAGACGCCGCGCTGGCCCTGGCTCACGAGTCCCGACGCGATCAGCTCGGGCTCGGTGAACCCCCGGCCACGCAGGTGCTTGAGCAGCGCGTCCCACCCGGTCGGCGCGAACCCGACGCCGAACTGCTCGGCGGCGGTCCGGTCGAAGCCGCGCTCCGCGAGGAACTGCCGACCGGCCGCGCCGCCCGGGGTCGCGAGCTGCTCGCGGTAGAACTCCTCGGCGACCTTGTGCGCCTCGATCAGACGACGGCGGCGTCCCGGCTCCTCGGCAGGCCTCGTCGGGCCGCCCTCCTCGTACCGGAGCTGCACGCCCACGCGCCCAGCGAGGTACTCGACGGCCTCCGCGAAGCCCAGGCCGTCGACCTTGGTGACGAAGTCGATGACGTCGCCGCCCTCGCCGCACCCGAAGCAGTGGTAGCGCCCCACCTGGGGCCGCACGTGGAAGGACGGCGACCGCTCGTCGTGGAACGGGCACAGGCCCTTGAGCGAACCGACGCCCGCCGTCTTGAGCTGGACGTGCGCGCCGATGACCTCCTCGATCCGCACACGCTCGCGGACCGCCTCCACGTCCTCCCGTCGGATGCGTCCCGCCACGCCTGGAGTCTAGGTCGTCCAGGTCGTCGTCCCGACGCCCGGGCGGGTGAGGCGGCGACCCGACCTCGCGACGGCGGGCTAGCGGGCCGACGACCAGCCGGCGGACCGGACGACGAGGGGGCCGACGCCCGCGGGCGCCGACCCCCTCGCTGCGCCGTCCGATCAGCTGATGCCCGACTTGAGCGCCGAGATCAGCTCGCCGTTGCTCGTGTCACCCGACAGCTCCCAGAAGAACGCCCCGCCGAGGCCCTTGCTCTTGGCCCAGGCGGTCTTGGTGGCGATCGTCGCGGGGGTGTCGTAGCTCCACCACTCGTTGCCGCACTTGGCGTACGCGGTCCCGCCGACCGTCCCGGTGGCCGGGCAGCGGTTCTTCAGGACCTTGTAGTCCTCGATCCCCGCCTCGTACGTGCCGGGCGCGGCGCCGGTCGCGGAGCCGCCGGGTGCGCTCTGCGTGACGCCCGTCCAGCCGCGGCCGTAGAACCCGACGCCCAGCAGGATCTTGCTCGCCGGGATCCCCTTGGCGATGAGCTTGTTCACCGCGTCCTCGGAGTTGAAGCCGGCCTGCGGGATCCCCGGGTAGGACGTGAGCGGCGAGTGCGGCGCCGTCGGTCCCTGCGGGTTGAACGCGCCGAAGTAGTCGTACGTCATCGGCATGATCCAGCTCAGCTTGGTCGCCGCGGTCGCGTAGTCGGTCGCGTCGATCTTGCCGCCGCTGCTGCCGTCCGCCGTGATCGCGGCCGTGATGAGGAAGCTGGAGCCGAACTTGTTCCGCAGCGCCGTGATGACCCGGTCGAACGCCTGCGGACCGCTCGAGTCGCAGCTCAGGCCGCACGCGTTCGGGTACTCCCAGTCGATGTCGATGCCGTCGAACAGGCCCGCCCAGCGAGGGTCGTTGAGCAGCGAGTAGCACGAGCTCGCGAACGCCGTCGGGTTCGCCGCCGCCGCGGTGAACCCGCTCGACCAGGTCCAGCCGCCGAACGACCAGATGACCTTCAGGTTCGGGTTCGCGGCCTTGAGCTTGCGGAGCTGGTTGAAGTTGCCGCGCAGCGGCTGGTCCCAGGTGTCCGCGACGCCGTCGACGCTCTGGTCGGCCGTGTACGCCTTGTCGTACGCGGCGTACGAGTCACCGATCGAGCACTGACCGCCCGTCGTGTTCCCGAACGCGTACAGGATGTGCGTCAGCTTCGACGCGCTGCCCGATGTCTTGATGTTGTTGACGTGGTAATTGCGCCCGTAGACCCCCCACTCCGCGAAGTACCCGACGAGCTTGCGGCCGCCTGGGTTCGCGGTCGGGTTCGTCGTGGGGTTGGTGGTCGGGTTCGTCGTGGGGTTGGTGGTCGGGTTCGTCGTGGGGTTCGTCGTCGGGTTCGTCGTCGGGTTCGTCGGGACGGTCCCGCCGGTGCAGGTGGCACCGTTGACCGTGCAGCCGGTGGGCTGCGCGAACGGGCCGCTGCCGACGTACCCCCAGCTCTGGGAGGCGCCCGGGGCGAAGGGGCCGGCCCAGCTCTTGGAGGTGATCTTGTAGTGGTTGCCGATGCGGGTCACGTCCGCATCCCACGCGCTCGTGATCGCGGTTCCGGCGGGCAGGTCGAACTCGAGCGTCCAGCTCGACGCCGTGCTCGTCGTGCCGTTGGTGACCTGCACGGACGCCTGGTGACCGGTCCCCCAGTCACCCGCCGACGTGAAGGTCGCGGTGAACGTCCCGGCCGCCGTGGCCGGCAGTGCGGCGACCAGTCCGGTCGCGACGAGCGCCGCCGCGGCGGCGAGCGCGACCACCGCGCTGCGTCGTCGTCGGTGGAGCGTGCGTGCTGTGCCGGCTGCGTCGCCGGAGTGTCCTGCGTGGTGCTGCATCCTTGCCTCCCGGTGCGATGGGAAGTGCGGTATTTAGTAAGGGATATTCACAAATCCCTCGCCACAGACGCTAGCCAGACCGGGTGAAACGCGTCAACGATTCCGCCCGAATCCGGCGCAATCTCCCTCATCAGGACACCGCTCTCCCCCGACCCAGCGGGTGCTCCGGGCACGCACCCGAATGCCCGGAGCACCCGCTGCCTCGATCGATGGGCGCACGACGACCCAGCGATCACTCCGGCCACAGCGCAGCGACGCCTGAGCAGACGCTGGGTCGGCGGGGGTCAGTGACGCGGGGTCAGTGGCGCGGGGGTCAGTGGCGTGGCGGGCGGACGAGGCGGGCGTGGGCCTCGGCCGCGGAGACGTCCGTGAGCGAGGCGACCTGGTCGATCACGACCCGCAGCCGCGCCGCGTCGTCGGCCGCCTGCGCCCAGTCCGCGGCGAACGGCGGCTCGAGCGCGAGCGGCGCACGGTCCGCCATGATCCGCACGAGGTCGGTGAGCACCTCGCGCTGCCGGTGGTAGAGCGGCTCGAGCTCGCGCGGCGCCATGACGTACGCGACGGCGAGGCCCTTGAGCACGAGGATCTCGGCCTGCGTGGTCAGCGGCACGACGAGGTCGGCGGCGTACCGCGTGAGCAGCCCGTCCCCGTACTGCTTGCGGGTGGCCTTCTGCGACGCCTTCGCGAACCGCCCGATGAGCTGGCTCGTCGCATCCTTGAGCATCGCCAGCGCGCCGCGTGACCCGTCGAAGCCCGGCGCCCACAGGCGCGCGTGGATCAGCCGGTCCATCGCGGCGAGCAGCCCCGCCTCGTCGACCGCGTCGCCGTACCAGGTCTGCACGGCCTCCACGACGCGCGCGCGCTCGTCGGGCTGCGACAGCACCGCGAGGTCGAGGCGCCCGCCGACGATCGCGTCCTCGACGTCGTGCACCGAGTACGAGATGTCGTCCGCGAGGTCCATGACCTGCGCCTCGAGGCACTTGCGCCCGGGCGGCGCGTCGCGGCGCAGCCACTCGAACACGGGCAGGTCGTCCTCGTAGACGCCGAACTTGTGCGTCGGCCGGCCGCTCGCCGCGCTCACCGGCCCCTGCAGGTACCGCCACGGGTACTTGACCGACGCGTCGAGCGACGCGCGCGTGAGGTTCAGCCCGACCGAGCGCCCGTCGTCGGCCACAACCTTCGGCTCGAGACGCGTGAGCAGACGCAACGTCTGCGCGTTGCCCTCGAACCCGCCGACGTCGCGCGCGAGCGCCGCCAGGGCGCGCTCGCCGTTGTGGCCGAACGGGGGGTGCCCCAGGTCGTGCGCGAGGCACGCGGTGTCGACGACGTCCGGGTCGCAGCCGAGCGCCTTGCCGATCTCGCGGCCGACCTGCGCGACCTCGAGCGTGTGCGTCAGGCGCGTCCGTACGAAGTCGTCCGACGAGGGGCCGAGCACCTGCGTCTTGGCGCCGAGCCGACGCAGCGCGGAGGAGTGCACGAGACGCGCCCGGTCGCGCTCGAACGGCGTGCGCCCCTTGGACTTCGCCGACTCGGGGACCCAGCGCTCGCGGTCGACGTCGACGTAGCCGTCGACGTCGAGGTGCTCGAGCATGGTCATCGCGCCAAGCCTACGCACCCGCACGCCCGTTGCGGCTCAGCCCAGCCGCCAGACCTGCACAGACGGCCCGTGCTCCGCCGGCACGACGACCGCCTGTGCGGTCACGTCCAGGCGCGCCCCGCCGTAGAGGTTCTCGGCGTCGTGCGCCGGCAGCGGCAGTCGCACGCCGTCCCACGCGTCGCGCGCCAGGACGACGAGCACGCGCTCGTCGTGCGTCTCCCGCAGGTAGCCCACCGCGTCGCGGTCCACGAACGCCCAGCGCAGACCCCCTTCGCGCAGCGCCCGGCAGGAGCGCCGCAGCGCGATGAGCGAGCGGTACACGTCGAACGTCGCGGCGTCCCACGCCGCGCCACTCGCACCGGGCTCGCCGTCGATCCGCGCCCACGGCATCGGCACGCGGCCGTGCTCGCCGTTGGTGCCGGTGAGGCCACCCTCGTCGCCCGCCCAGATGACGGGCGTGCCCGGGTACGTGAGCAGGAAGCCCGCGGCGACCTCGACGCGCTCGCGCGAGCCGGTGACCGTGCGGATCCGCGCCGTGTCGTGCGACCCGAGCAGGTTCCACTGGTGCCGCGTCACCGACCACGGGACGGTCGAGTCGAAGTCACGCATGGTCGCGACCATCGCCGCTCCCCCGGCCCGCGGGACCGACACCGGCATGCCCATGAACGGCAGCGTCGACCCGGGCGCCACGAGCCAGGTCCACAGCGGACGCGTGAACGCCGAGTAGTTCATGTTGACGTGCCAGCCGCCGACGGCCAGGTCGTCCGCGGCGTCGTGGAAGTGCTCCGAGACCAGCACGGCGTCGGGGTTGAGGTCCGACATGGTCGCGCGCAGGGCGCGCGCGACCGCGTGCGTGTGGTCGTCGTCGCGGTAGCGCCCGGTCATGTTGGCCACGTCGATCCGCCAGCCGTCCAGGTCGAACGGCGGACGCAGCCAGCGCGCGGTGACGGAGCCCTCGCCGGTGATCATGCGCTCGGCGAGCCCGGCCGCGGAGTAGTTGAGCTTGGGCAGGGACGCGTGCTCGAGCCACCCGACGTAGCCGGGGTGCTCGTCGGTCCAGTAGTAGAACGCCGCCTCGGGGCTCGTGCGGTCCGCGCGTGCCCGCGTGAACCACTCGTGCCCCGCTCCGGTGTGGTTCGTGGTGAGGTCCCCGACGACGCGCATCCCGCGCGCGTGCAGCGCGCCGGACAACGAGGCCAGCGCCGCGTCGCCGCCCAGCAGCGGGTCGACGTGCGCGAAGCTCGTGGCGTCGTAGCGATGGTTGGACCGCGCGGGGAACACCGGCGTCAGGTACAGGGTGTCGACCCCGAGGCGCTGCAGGTGGTCCAGCCGCGACTCGATGCCGGGCAGGTCGCCGCCGAACAGCTGCTGCGCGACGCCCGGGCCGGACCCGATCGGCTCGTCGGACCAGTCCGCGGGGAGAGCCCAGTCCGGCAGCGGGCCGGCCGGCGGTCCGTCGTGGCCCGACGAGCGGGCGAACCGGTCCGGGAACACCTGGTAGACCACGGCGTCGTCGAGCCAGCGCGGCGCCGGTGCGTGCACCGTGAGCCGGAAGTCCGACGCGTCCGTGACGTCCCGCGCGTGCAGGCCCCGGCCGTCGAGCCAGCGGTAGCCGTCCGGCTCGTCGAGCAGGAAGCGGTACTGCGTCACAGGGTTGTGCACCACGACGTCCGCGACGTACCAGCGCTCGTGCGCGTCCGCCCGCTCGAGGCGTGCGGGCACGAACCGTGGCTCGCCGTCGCGGACGACGCGCACGTGCACGCCACGCTCGCCACGCGACGCGGGGACGCGCACCCGGACGGGTACGACGTCCCCGAGCCGCGGGGTCGCGCGGTCGACGTAGAGCTCGGCGCCGTCGTGGTGCGGCGCGTCGAGCAGCACCACGGGCCCGTGCGCCACGGGCCGATCAGTCATCCCTTGACCGAGCCCGCCGTCAGGCCGCCGACGATGTACTTCTGCAGGAACAGGAAGAGCAGCACCACCGGCACGGCCGCGATCACGGCGCCCGCCGCGAACACGCCCCACGGTGCGGTGCGCTCGTCGGCGGCGAGCGAGTAGAGCCCGACTGCCACCGTCCAGTTCTCGGACCGCTGCAGCACGACCTTGGCGATGAGGAAGTCACCGAAGGACGAGATGAACGACAGCAGCCCGACGACCGCGAGGATCGGCGTGACCAGGCGCAGGATGATCGTCCAGTAGATCTGCGTGTGGGTGGCGCCGTCCATCTTGGCCGCCTCGTCGAGCTCACGCGGGATCGAGTTGAAGAACCCGTACATGAGGAACGTGTTCACGCCGAGCGCGCCGCCCAGGTACACGCAGATCAGGCCCAGGAGGCTGTCCAGGCCCAGGGCCGGGAACACGTCCTTGAGCGTGAGGAGCAGCAGGAAGATCGCGACGAACGCGAGCGTCTGGGGGAACATCTGCGCGAGGAGCAGGCCCGTCAGCCCCTGCTCACGGCCCTTGAACCGGAACCGCGAGAACGCGTACGCGGCCGCGGCGCCCATGAGCACGGTGCCGATCGCCGTGACGGTGCACACGACCAGGGAGTTGCCGAGCCAGCCCCAGAACCCGCGGGCCTCGAGCTCGGCGAAGTTCTCCCCCGAGACGGTCCGGAACAGGTCGTTCGAGCCGACGAGCGTGCCGCCCGGGTTGAGCGACGCCGAGATGACGTACAGCAGCGGCGTCACGCACACGACGATCATCACGACGGCGACGAGGTAGCGCCACGACACCTCGCGCCACCAGCGACGTCCCCGGGTCCCGCTGGGGCGCAGCCCGGTGCCGGCGGCCTTGGTCGACGTGGCCCGTGCGGTCTGGGTGGTCATCACAGCTCCTCGAGACGACGCGTACGGCGGAAGCCCCACCAGGAGATCGCACCGACCAGCAGGAAGATCAGGATCGACAACGCGCTCGCGAAGCCGTACTGCTTGAGCCCGCTCTCGAAGGCGATGGAGTAGACCATCGAGATCAGGATGTCCGTGTGCCCGATCACGACCGGCGTGCCCACGAAGTTGGGGCCACCGCCCGTGAGCATGTAGATCAACGAGAAGTTGTTGAAGTTGAACGCGAACGAGGCCACCAGAAGCGGCGCGACCGAGACCATGAGCAGCGGCAGCGTGATCGAGCGCATGAGCCGCCACGGCTTGGCCCCGTCCATGCGCGCCGACTCGTAGACGTCGGACGGGATCGACTGCAGGGCACCCGTGCAGACGATGAACATGTACGGGAAGCCGAGCCACAGGTTGACGCCGAGCACCGAGAGCTTGGCGAGCCACGGGTCGGACAGCCAGCCGATGTCGGCGCCGCCGAGGATCACCTGGTTGAGGAAGCCGCTGCGCGTGTTGAGCATGCCCTTCCACACCAGCGCGGACAGGAACGCCGGCACCGCGTAAGGCAGGATCAGCAGCGCGCGCAGCAGCTTGCGGCCACGCACGCGCGGGTCGTTGAACACGACCGCGAGGAACAGGCCGAGCACGAACGTCGAGAGCACCGAGAACAGCGCGAACGCGAAGTTCCACAGGAAGATCTCGATGAACGGGCCGCGCAGCCGGTCGTCGCTGAACGCGCGCGTGAAGTTCTCGAAGCCGACCGTGACGCGCCACCCGGGCGAGATCGTCGAGCCGTCCTCCGCCTGGAACTGACCGTGCTCGTTCGGTGAGTAGACGACGCCCGTCTGCGTGTTCGTCATGGTGTCGGCGTCTTCGTCGTACGCCATGACCGACTCGTAGAGGTACCCGGTCGAGGCGTCCTGCGTGCGCAGCGACCCGTCCGCGGGGTCGTCGGACGCGGGGACGCGCAGCCCGACGATCTCCTGCTGACGCTGGGCGATCTCCGCGAAGCCCAGGACCTGCCAGTCGGGGACCTCGGTGACCCGGTCGGCCTCGACCTTCGCGCCCTGCGCGGGGGCGAGCGGGTCCTCGGCCGTCCCGACGAGTGCCTCGCCGTCGCGCACGATCGCGAAGGCCAGCTGGTCGTCGCGGCTCAGGACGGTCAGCGGGAAGGCGGCCGAGCCCTCCACCCGCTGCTCGTTCTGCGCGAGGATCGCGGCGACCGCGTCCTGCTTGGTGGAGTTGTGGCCGTCGCCGTAGTTGGTGAAGGCGACGTAGCCCGTGTAGGCCGCGGTGAACACGACGTAGACGAGCAGGAAGAGGAGCCCCGGCAGCAGGTACTTGGCCGGCAGCGTCCGCCGCGAGAAGTAGATCCAGTTGACGGCGACGAGCGCGAGCGCGAGAAAGGCCATGATGGCCCACTGCTCGACGGCGATCGCCGTGAGGATGCCGTACAGGCCGACCGCGTCGATGAGGGCCACGATCGCGAGCTTGACCAGGAAGCCCTTGCCGAAGTTGCGGGCGGGCGACGAGTCGCCGCGCGTGGGCCGCGCGTCGCCGGGTGGGGAGTCGGGGGGTGCGTGCTCGCTGTCGGGCACGATCGTCTGCTGCGACATGGGTGTCCTCCGCGGCGGCGCCCGCCGTCGGACGCCGATGTGTGCAGTCTGCTCCGGCGCGCGACCCTGCGCTCAGGCAGGCGGCGACCACGAGCAGTGTGGGGGGCGCCCCCGCTGTGGGCAGGGGCGTGAACGGCCGCCCGCACCGCCGTGG